>NZ_JBMNDR010000124.1:0-18041 GCF_052543235.1 Streptomyces sp. SAS_272
CTCCCCCCCCCCCCCCCCCCCCCCCCCCCCCCCCCCCCCCCCGCGCCCGCGTCGGGGACCAGACCGGCGGCAGGGTCGGTTTCTTCCTGCACACCGCCGACTTCGCCGGCGACCACGCCCGGATGCTCGCCGCGGGGGTGACCTTCCTGGAGGAGCCCCGTCACGAACCGTACGGATCCGTCGCCGTCTTCCAGGACCTGTACGGAAACCGCTGGGACCTGCTCCAGCCCGCCGCCACCGACTGACCCGAGAAAGACATCACGCACATGACCGCGCCCCGCATCGACATCGACACCCTCCGCCGGCTCCCCAAGGCCGTCCTGCACGACCACCTCGACGGCGGACTGCGCCCCGCCACCGTCGTCGAGCTCGCCGCGGAGGCCGGCCACACCCTGCCCACCACCGACGCCGACGAGCTCGCCGCCTGGTACTTCGAGGCCGCCAACTCGGGCGACCTGGTGCGCTACATAGCCACCTTCGAGCACACCCTCGCCGTCATGCAGACCCGCGAGGGCCTGCTGCGCACCGCCGAGGAGTACGTCCTCGACCTGGCGGCGGACGGCGTCGTCTACGGCGAGGTCCGGTACGCCCCCGAGCTGATGCTGAGCGGCGGTCTGACGCTTCCCGAGGTCGTCGAGACGGTCCAGGAGGGTCTCGCCGCCGGCATGGCCAAGGCCGCCGCCGCGGGTACGCCCGTCCGGGTCGGCACCCTGCTCTGCGGCATGCGCATGTTCGACCGCACCCGGGAGACCGCCGACCTCGCGGTCGCGTTCCGGGACGCCGGCGTCGTCGGCTTCGACATCGCCGGCGCCGAGGACGGCTTCCCGCCCGCCGACCACCTGGACGCCTTCGAGCACCTGCGCCGCGAGAACGTGCCCTTCACCATCCACGCCGGCGAGGCCCACGGCCTGCCCAGCATCCACCAGGCGCTCCAGGTGTGCGGCGCCCAGCGCATCGGGCACGGCGTGCGCATCACCGACGACATCGTGGACGGCAAGCTCGGCCGCCTCGCCGGCTGGGTGCGCGACCGTCGGATCGCCCTGGAGATGTGCCCGACGTCCAACCTCCAGACCGGGGCCGCCGTCTCGATCGCCGAGCATCCGATCACCGCGCTGAAGGACCTCGGCTTCCGCGTCACGCTCAACACGGACAACCGTCTGGTCTCCGGCACCACGATGACCCGCGAGATGTCGCTGCTCGTCGAGCACGCGGGCTGGGGCGTCGAGGACCTGCGGACGGTCACGGTGAACGCCCTCAAGAGCGCGTTCATCCCGTTCGACGAGCGCGTCGCCCTCGTCGAGGACGTCGTCCTGCCGGGCTACGCCGCCGCGCTCTGAATCAGCCCGCGCAGGTAGGCGGCCTGTCCGACGTGCTGCAGGTCGTCGGACAGGACGCTGACCAGCCGTACGCCCAGTGTGACCGGCGGATCCCAGCGCTCGTCCACCACGCGGTCCAGGTCGGCGGCGGTCAGCGTGCGCAGGGCCTGGACGCTCTGCGCGTGCACGGCGTCGTGGTAGCCGGTCAGCAGGCCGGCGTCACGGACCCGCACCTTCGCGACCTGCGCGGCGCTGTGCCCGTACCCGGTGTCCTCGCGCGGCAGGTCGAGGCCGAACCGTTTCTCCCAGTCCTGGGACAGCCACACCTGGTCGAGCCCGAAGGCGTCGGCCAGGTGGTCGTCCTGGACCCGGGTGAGGTGCCAGACCAGCCAGGCGATCGAGTTGGCCCCGGCCGCGGGCCTGCTGTCGAGCGCGTCGGGATCGAGGCCCTCGAGGGCCGCGCGGACCTCTTCCTGGATGCGGTCGTACCCGTCGATGAGGATGTCCTTCGCATGCATAGGACCACCATCGCCCAGCGCGTGCTCACGCGCCCCCTGTTTCCAGCAGCCCCATGAGCGCCCGCGCCGCCGGGCTGGTCGCCCGCGCCGGCGGCAGCAGGGCCACCGTCTCGTAGGCCGCCTCGCCGGTGCCCTTCAGGGCCAGCGCGGTGAGGGCCTCGCGCTTGTGCCGGAAATGGCGTGGCACCACGGCGACGCCGAGGTTCTCGTCCACCAGGTCCAGCAGACTGTGCACGTCGTTGACCTCCAGGGCGACCGTGCGATGCACCCCCGCCTCGGCGAACGCGGCGTCGGTGGCGCTGCGCGGCCCCCAGTCCGGGTGGAAGTCGACGAACACCTCGCCGGCCAGCTCCTGCGGCGTCAGGGCCGCCGACGCTCCGGCGAGGCGGTGGTCGGGGTGGCACAGCACGTACATCGGCTCCGCCGCCAGCGGGACACAACGCAGTTGGTCGGTGTCGGTCTGGGTGCGGTAGGCGAAGGCCAGGTCGAGCCGGCCGGCCGCCACCTCTTCGCCGAGCGCGCCCGAGCCGGTCTGCCGCAGCCGGATCTCCACGTCGGGGTGACGCCGCCGGAACGCCGCCAGCAGCCCCGCCACATGCACCCCGGCGATGCACTGCTCGGTGCCCACGGAGAGCGTTCCGCGGACCACGCCCTGCACGGCGGCGACCGCCTCGTGGGCCGCCCGCACCTGCGCCAGGACGCGCTCCGCCTCGCCGAGCAGCGCCCGGCCCGCCTCCGTCAGCGTCACCCGCCGGGTGGTCCGGACGAAGAGGGGGGCGCGCAGCTCCCGCTCCAGGGCCCGGATCGACGCCGACAGGCCGGACTGGGAGACCATCAGGCGTTCGGCGGCCCGGGTGAAATGCCGGTCCTCGGCGACGGCTACGAAGTGCTGGAGGTGGCGCAGTTCCATGATTGAGAAGCGTATCCGCTGAATCTCATCGGATTCTTCTGTTGGACCACTGCCGCAGCCGGGGTCAGAGTGGGTGACGGTTCCTGGAACGGATCTTCCCGGACCAGGTCTTCCAGGACCCGCCCTCCCCGAGGCCGTGGCCTCCCGGACCCGATCGTCGTGCCAACCCCTTCTGGAGTCGCGTTGTACACCGCACACCCCGACCGTTACGCGGACATGCCCTACCGGCGCACCGGACGCAGCGGGCTGAAGCTCCCCGCGCTGTCGCTCGGCCTGTGGCACAACTTCGGCCCGGACCGCCCCGTCGAGACGCAGCGGGCCATCCTGCGCCGCGCCTTCGACCTCGGCATCACCCACTTCGACCTGGCCAACAACTACGGCCCGCCGCCCGGCGCGGCCGAGTCCGCCCTCGGCGAATTCCTCCGGACCGACTTCGCGCCGTACCGCGACGAGCTGGTCGTCTCCACCAAGGCCGGCTACCTGATGTGGCCCGGCCCGTACGGCGAGTGGGGCTCGCGCAAGTACGTGCTGTCGTCGCTGGACCAGAGCCTGCGGCGGATGGGTCTGGACTACGTGGACGTCTTCTACTCCCACCGCCCCGACCCGGAGACTCCCCTGGAGGAGACGATGGGCGCCCTGCACTCGGCGGTCCAGCAGGGCAAGGCCCTGTACGTCGGCGTCTCCAACTACTCGGCGGAGCAGACCCGGGAGGCGGCCCGGATCCTCGGCGAACTGGGCACCCCGCTCCTCATCCACCAGCCGCGCTACTCCATGCTCGACCGCCGTCCGGAGAGCGAGGGCCTGCTGGACGCCCTGGACGAGCTCCAGGTCGGGTCGATCGTGTTCTCGCCGCTGGAGCAGGGACTGCTGACCGGCCGCTATCTGAACGGCATCCCGGAGGACTCACGGGCGGCGAGCGACAGCCCGTTCCTGAAGTCCGAGGCGGTCACCGAGGAGCTCGTCGGCAAGCTGCGCGCCCTCGACGGCATCGCGAAGTCCCGCGGCCAGTCCCTCGCCCAGCTCGCGCTCGCCTGGGTGCTGCGCGGCGGTCGGGTGACCTCCGCGCTGGTCGGCGCGAGCAGCGCCCGCCAGATCGAGGACAGCGTCGGCGCCCTCGCGCGCCTGGAATTCGAGGACGAGGAGCTGGCCCGGATCGACGCGGTGATCAACGGCTGAGCCGTTCCGTCGGCCGTTCGGTCACCGGGTGGCCCTTCTGTTTTCCGGCGGCCTTGCGCACCTCTGCCTCGGCCCGGAGTTCACGGGTGCCGAAGACCGCGGCGGACTCGGGCCGGATGACAGGGGTCCAGCCCGCGTTCGCCGGGATCTTGCCTGTGCGGCCGTGAATTCGGCATCGGGTATTCCGTTTATGCCCGGGCCGTCGTCCGTTCTCGTCGTGCCCTCCGCTCGCAGCGGTCGTACGGCGATCTCTCTCCGTTCGGACCGCCGCGGGCGGGGGAATTCATCACCGCCGGACTCAGGTTCCGGCCGGCACGCGGTCCAGGAATCCGAGGACGGACGTGATCCGGTCCTGCGCGTCCAGTGTGATGACGTCGGATCCGGCCACCGGGGCGGCGCCTGTGGCCTCGCTCTCCAACTCCCAGGAGAACCGGGCGGTGTCGTGGTGGCCGTCGACCGCGCCGGAGAGCCGGAAGACGAAGCCCGGGAACTGCGCGTGCGCTGCCGCGACCACGGCCGCGATCTCCTCGTGGCCGCGGACGTCGGCGAGCGGGTCGGTGTATCCGCCCCGCTCGGCCCACGCGGCGGCTACGGCCTTCGCCAGCGCCTCGGGCTCCCGTGCGTTCCAGGCCTCGAAGTAGCGGGCGACGGCGTTCTCGTAGCGGTCGGTGTTCGCGGACATGGGAAATCAGCCTCCAAGAAGGTCGTCGACACTGGTCAGGTCCCGGATTCCGGCCTTCGCCGATCCGGTGTGACCACCTTGCCCGCGGCCGCCGCTCCGGTCGATTACCCGCCAGGTAATGACGGTCTCCGGCAAAGCTCGCCGCATTTCGGCCATGAACCGCGGGGAATATGCCAGGAGACTGGCTAAAAAGACGTGGTGACAGTGTTTTAGCAGTGAACATACTCGAACGTCGGGGGCAGTTTCCCCACAGGAGTTGCACGGAAAGCGAGGCGCGACCGGCAAGCGAGCACCGGGGGAGAGAGACGTGCACGACGAATTCCTGTGCCATGTCACCGCGTACGGCGTCTGCGGCGGCCGGCGTATCGGCGTACCGCTGGGCACCTACCGCGCGCCGACGCTGGCCCTCGCCCTGTGGTGGCTGCGGGACCGGGCGTCCTGGATGGCCGAGCGACTGGATCCGCTGCCCGAGAGCGAGTATTTTCCGCCGGGGGCGCTCGTCCCCGTCGCCGCCACCGTGCAGGACGTGCCCGGCCTGCTGCGGGCGTGGTGCGCCGACACGGTCCGTCAGGAGCTGGTGGCCGACGAGCTGGCGGGCGGCAGGCTGGTGCGGATCGCGGTCAGCGACGACACCACCGAGTACGAGCTCCTCGCGGAGTCCGTCGACGCACTGCGCATGCAGCGCACCGTCCCGGCCCTCGTGCTCCCGGTCGGCTGACGGGTCGCCGCCCGCGCCCGCCGTCCTCTCCCGTCGGGCGCATAAGGGTGCGCATCGATAGAATTCAGGCATGACGGAGCGGCCGGTCTCCTCGACTGCGCCCGAACTCGTGCTGGAGACCGAGACGGGCTCCACTCTGCTGATCCCGGGCCACGACTACCGTCTCGGGCGGGACCCGCAGAGCGACATCGTCATCGACGACACCCGCGTCTCCTGGCACCATGCGGTGCTGCGCCCCGACGGCGACCACTGGACCCTCGAGGACGACCACAGCACCAACGGCACGTACGCCGACGGCCGCCAGGTCCACGAGTGGGGCGTCGGCCCCGGCAGCGTGATCCGCTTCGGCAGCCCGTCCGACGGCCCCTGCGTCGTCCTGTCCGGCCTGGCGCCGCCGCCGCCCGAGCGACCGTCGGCCGTCTCCATGCCCGCCCTGACCGGAACTTTCCGGCGGCCCACCAACGTCCGGCCGCTGCCCCCGCGCACCGTGCGCATCGGCCGTGCCGCCGACAACGAACTCGTCGTCGACGACCTCGTCGTCTCACGCCGGCACGCCGAACTGCGCGCGCTGCCCGACGGCGGCCACGAGATCGTCGACCTCGGCAGCCACAACGGCACCTACCTCAACGGGCTGCCCGTCGACCGCGCCCCGGTCGGCGCCGGCGACATCGTCGGCATCGGACACTCGGCGTTCTGCCTGGTCGGCGACCAGCTCCAGGAGTACGTCGACACCGGTGAGGTCTCCCTCGACGTGCAGGACCTGACGGTCACCGTCGACCGCGGCCGCAAGGTGCTCCTCGACCACGTGTCGTTCCCGGTGGGGGAGAAGTGCCTGCTCGCCGTCGTCGGACCCAGCGGCGCGGGCAAGTCCACGCTGCTCGGCGCCCTCACCGGCCAGCGCCCCGCAGGCCACGGCACGGTGGTCTACGACGGCCGCGACCTCTACCGCGACTACGCCGAGCTGCGCCAGCGCATCGGCCTCGTCCCGCAGGACGACATCCTGCACGCCCAGCTGACCGTGCGCAGCGCCCTCACCTACGCCGCCGAACTCCGCTTCCCGCAGGACACCGCCAAGGCGGAGCGCCGCGCACGGGTCGAGGAGGTCATCCGGGAACTCGGCCTCCAGGAGCGCGCCGACCAGCCCGTGCACAGCCTCTCCGGCGGGCAGCGCAAACGCGTCAGCGTGGCTCTGGAACTGCTCACGAAGCCCTCACTGCTCTTCCTCGACGAGCCCACGTCCGGCCTCGACCCCGGCATGGACCGCTCGGTGATGCACATGCTGCGCGGCCTCGCCGACGACGGCCGCACCGTCATCGTCGTCACGCACAGCGTCCTCAGCCTCGACGTCTGCGACCGGCTGCTGGTGCTCGCGCCCGGCGGCAAGGTCGCCTACTACGGGCCGCCCGAGGACGCGCTCGCCTTCTTCGGCTTCGAACAGTGGCCCGAGGCCTTCGAGGCCTTCGAACGCGACCAGGACCGGGACTGGGCGGGGGAGTACCGCGACTCGCGCTCGCGCCGACGGTACGTCCTCGACGACAGCGCACAGCCCCGGCTGCCGCGCTCCGGACCGGTGATCATGCTGCCGCCGCCGCGGCCCCGCAGCCGGAGCGCCCAGGTCGGCACCCTGGTGCGCCGCTACACCTCGGCCCTCGCCGCCGACCGCACCTTCCTCGCGATCATGATCGCCCTGCCGTTCGTCATGGGCGTCATGGCCCGGGCCCTCGCGGGCGGCGAGCTGACCCGGGACACCGCCATGAACGCGCTGCTCATCCTGTGCGTGGGCGGAGTCCTGACCGGAGCCGCCAACGCGGTGCGCGAACTCGTCAAGGAACGCGTGATCTACCAGCGAGAACGCGCCGTGGGCCTGTCCAGATCGGCGTACCTGATGTCCAAGGTCGTCGTGCTGGGCACGGTGACCGTCGTACAGGCGGTGGTCCTCACGCTGGTAGCCCTGCTCGGCGTCGACCTGCACGCGCCCGGCGGCAAGGGCGTGCTGATGCCGCCCCTCGTCGAGATCACCGTCGCCGTTGCGCTGCTGTCCTTCACCGCGATGATGCTCGGGCTCCTGGTGTCCGCGCTGGTGCGCAAGGAGGAGGTGACGATGCCGTTGCTGGTGCTGCTCGCCATCGTCCAGGTGGTCTTCTGCGGGGCGCTGCTGCAGCTGAGCGGTGTGCCCGGACTGGACCAGCTGTCGTGGCTGGTGCCCTCACGGTGGGCGCTCGGCGCGATGGCCGGCACCATCGGGCTGTCCCGGATCGTGCCCGGCGACCTCACCGGCGACCCGCTGTTCGAGCACTCGGCCGGGGTCTGGCTGCTCGACGTGGGCATGCTGGTCGTGCTCTCGGCGGCCTTCGGATTCATCGTCTCCCGGCTGCTGCGCCGGCACGAGCCCGCGGTGATGCGGAAGTAGGGCGGCGCATGACGACTCCCGGATTCAGTCCCACGCACGTCGTCCCCCAGCACGGCATGCCCGCCTGGGAGGAGCCCGATCCGGCCCGCCCCACCATGCCGCTGGACCCGTTGCTGCCGGTCCGGCTCCTGGAGCGGCGCGGCGACTGGGGACGCGTGCTGTGCTCCAACGGCTGGTCCGCCTGGGTGGACGGCCGCGCTCTGGTCGCCGTCCCCAAGGACCCGCCCCGTGCCGACGCTCCGCACACGGCCGCGGCCGACCCCCGCCCCCTCCTCGACCGTGCCGAACAGGCGCTGGCGCGCTATCGGGCGGCGATGGAGGAGCTCGCGGACGGCGACCTCGACGGCGAGTCCTTCCGCCGCCGCACCCAGGGGCTGCGGCTCGGCGTGGTCGTCGACGGCGAGGACGTCTGGATGTACGACTCCGTCGGCAGACGCTGGGTGTACGGCGACGGGGTCCGCCTCAGCACGTACGCGACGGACCGTGCCCCTCGCGCGGCGGGCGACCCGCCGCCGGAGACGGCGGAGGGCCTCGACCGGGATCGCAGCAGAAACCCGGGCGGCAGCCAGGACCGTGACCGGGGCCGCGACCGCGCCGGAACCGAGGAGCAGGGCCTGCGGCAGGACCTCGACCACACCGTCACCCGGATCGTGAACCGCGACGGGAGACCTTGATGGCGCACCCGACCAGTCCGTTCTCCGGCCGGCCCTCCGAACTGGTCGGGCGGCAGGTGGCCGGCTACCGCATCGAGCGTGAGATCGGCCGCGGCGGCATGGCCGTCGTCTACCGCGCCCACGACCTGCGCCTGGACCGGACGGTCGCGCTCAAGCTGCTCGCCCCGGAGCTGGCCCGCAACGACGTCTTCCGCAAGCGGTTCACCCACGAGTCGCGGGCGGCCGCGGCGATCGACCACCCGCACATCGTGCCCGTCTTCGAGGCGGACGAGACCGACGGCGTGCTGTACATCGCGATGCGTTACGTCGACGGCAGTGACCTGCGGCACCTGCTCGACCGGCAGGGGCCGCTGCCGCTGGCCAAGGCCGTCCGCATCGCCGCGCAGGTCGCCTCGGCCCTGGACGCCGCCCACGAGCACGGGCTCGTGCACCGGGACGTCAAGCCCGGCAACATCCTGGTGGCCCGGGGCACCGACACCGACCATCCCGAGCACGCCTATCTCACCGACTTCGGGCTGACGAAGAAGTCGCTGTCCCTGACCGGCTTCACCACGGTCGGCCAGTTCGTCGGCACGCTCGACTACGTCTCACCCGAGCAGATCTCCGGCCGTCCCGTCGACGGGCGCTGCGACGTGTACGGCTTCGCGTGCGTCGTCTACGAATGCCTCGCAGGCCGTCCGCCCTTCCTCCGCGACGACGACATGGCGCTGCTGTGGGCCCACCAGAACGCCGATCCGCCGGCACTGACACAGACCCGGCCCGACCTGTCACCGCACATCGACGAGGTGTTCGTCCGGGCTCTCGCCAAGAGCCCCGACGACCGACAGGACACCTGCGGCGCGTTCGTCGCCGAGCTGAGGTCGGCGGGGGCCGGCGCACACCGGGCGGCCCATCCGCCCACGGAACGGGTCGACGCCCTGCCGCCTGCGCCGGAGCCTCCGCTCTGGGCGCGCCCGGTGTTCGGCGGCCGCCGGTCCTGAGCCCCGTCGGTCCTGGGCTCCGTGGGTCCTGGGCTCGGTCGGTCCTGTACGCCGTCGGTCCTGTACTCCGCCGGTCCTGGGCTCCGTCGGTCCCGAGCCGTCCAGGTGGCCCGGGGCGGCGGCGTCAGCGCAGCGGGCGCGGCGCCGCCCGGCGGCGGGCGAGGCCCGCCAGCAGGCCGCCGAGGAACCCCGTGACGAGGCCCCACAACGCGGCGAGGCCCAGCGCCGACCACAGGCGGGGCCGCAGGAACAGCTCCCCGGACAGATTGCCGCCGAGGTCGCCGAGCCCGAGCACGGAGAGGCCGGCGTGCGCGGAGACCCGGCCGGCCAGGCAGATCATCAGCACCGTGAGCACCAGTGCGACGGCCATGTGCAGGGCGTGCCGCCAGGCCGGCATGTCCGGCGGTGAGTGCGCCGCCATCAGGAACCCCGCCCCCAGCAGCAGGATCGCGTCCACCACGACGAGCCACCAGACCCGGCCGTCGTACGCGGCGAGGGCCCCGAGATCGAGCCGCGCGGTGTCCTTGCCGCGCAGCACCTCGTCCAGCACATGCGGCATCGGCAGACCGAAGGGGCCGTCCACCCTGCCGTCCCAGCCGGCGCCCAGTCCGAGGGTGAACGCCAGCCACACGACGTTGGGCAGACCGAGCAGGATCACCGCGAGGGTCTCCGCGGCCTGTCCACGGCTCGCCGCGACGACGAGCGCGACGACGACTCCCAGGGCGACGCAGACCAGCAGCAGCACGGTCATCGCGTGAGCGGCCGGCCGCACCGGCTCCTGGAAGCGCAGCAACCGGGCCGGCAACGGCGCCCCGCGCGCGACCAGCAGGGCCAGCACCAGCACAGCGGCCAGCCACAGCAGTCCGACCACGACCGTCAGCGCCACGTCCGTCCGGAAGCCGACCTCCGGGCCGACGTCGAACAGGTCGCCCAGGTCGCTCAGCGTGCCGTCGCCGAGGGAGACCTTGAAGGTCTGGCGGGCGGCGAACGACATGCCGAGCAGGCCGAGCAGCCACACCACGGCGATCCGGGCCGCCCAGCCGGCCAGCTCGGCGACGCTCGCGACCGCCCGATGCCGCAGCGGCCACAGGAATCCGGCGCCGACGACGAGCGCCCCGACGAGGGCCACGGAGAGCGGGGTCACCGTCAGGCCGGCGTCGGTCTCGGCGAGGCCGCCCGCGTCGCCGACGAGTTCGACCGTGCCGCCGACGGCCGTGACCACGGTCGCCGCGACCACCCGGGGGAAGGCGCTCTCGGGCAGGTCCGCGGCTCCGGCCGCCCACAGTCCCAGTGCGGCCGTCACGCCCATGGCGATCAGCCCGGCCAACGCCGTGACGACCGCGCGGCCCCAGCCGTGCGCCGGGGATTCTGCCTGGTCGTGGGGGGTGTGCGCACTCACCCTGCCACGCTAAGCAGCGCCGCGTGAGCGCGCCCGTCGGGAGGGACCGTCCGGGCCCGGCTTGCGGGCGACGCCCGACCGGAGCACACAATGGTCACTGTGGAAGAAAGCGGCGCATATCGGGTTATTCCGGTCTGTGCCGGTCGTGCGTCCCGCAGCTGCGCGGTCCTGTCGTCACCGCCGATCGCCTCGGCCCCGCCGGACACCGTGCCCGCGGGAAACCCCACGTCGGGAGTGCTCGTGAGCGTCGATCCGCCGTCGTCCGGCCGTCCCCCGGAGCCGCCCACCGAACCGTCCGGGCGCCCGACCGGCCCGCCCTCAGGTCCGCTGTCCTCGGGTTCCTCGCAGCCGCCGCCCCAGGGGCCGCCCTCCCCGCCGCCGGGCGGCGGCGACTTCGGAGCGGGCGGCGGGCCGCCGCACCGGCCGTGGTGGAAGTCCGCTCCCCGGATCGCGCTGATCACCGTGGCCGTCGTGGCCGCCACCGCCATCGCCCTCGTGCTGACCCTGCCCGGCGGCGGCACGTCCGACCAGGCGGGCGAGGTGTTCATGCAGCCGGCAGGCGACGTCGGCCCGGACCCCGTGACCACGACCTCCACGACGAAGGCGTCCGTCCCGCCCGCCACGGTCGCGCCGTCGGGCTCCGCCCCGGCCGGGAACACCGTGCCCGCCGTCCGCGGCGGCGAGCCCGGACTGTACGGCGGCACCCGCAACGTCGCCAGTTGCGACGTGGAGCAGCAGATCAAGGCCCTCCAGCAGGCGCCCGACAAGAACACGGCGTTCGCCTCGGTGGCCGGGATCGACCCGGCCGGCGTCCCCGCCTACCTGCGCTCGCTCACCTCGGTGCAACTGCGCCTGGACACCCGCGTCACCAACCACGGATACCGCGACGGCGGGGCCACCGCCTACCAGGCCGTTCTGCAGGCCGGCACGGCCGTCCTGGTCGACCGGCACGGCGTGCCCCGGGTGCGCTGCGCCTGCGGCAACCCGCTCACCCCGCCCGTCGCGCAGCAGAGCGGGTACCGGCGGACGGGCCGGTCCTGGCCGACGTACAGCCCCGCGACCACCGTCACGGTCATGCCCTCCACGACCGTGATCAAGGTCTTCGTCCTCTACGACCCCGACCACTCCCACCACTGGTTCGCCCGCAGGCCGGGCGACGACGGTCGCAAGGACCGGCCCACGCACCCGCCGGCGCACACGACGCCGTCCATCATCGTCGCCCCGCCGAGCTCTCTGACCAGCCCCGCGTCCCCGCCGTGCGTGTCGCCGTCGACCGGTGACGCGACCGGCGCGAGCCCGCCGGGATGCGTCCTGCCTCCGTCGTCCGGCTCGTCCACCGAGGCGCCGTCCTCGAAGCCGCCGTCCTCCGAACCCCCGAGCTCGAAGCCGCCGTCTTCCGAGCCGCCGAGTTCCGAGCCGCCGTCCGAGCCGCCGTCCTCGAAGCCGCCCTCGTCCGAGGCGCCGGCGCCGTCCTCGTCGTCGAGCTCGCTGTCGAGCGCGCCCGGCAGCTCGCTCTCCTCGCTGCCCGGGTAGACGCGGTCGCCGGCCGCGACGAGTCGTTCACCTTGCTCACGGCCGGTCCACCCGGGGCCGCCCGCAGTGTGAGGTACGGCATGGCCGTAGCCTGAACAGGTCACGAATGACGGGGACTGCACGGCGCGGCACGGGGTACGAGCACTGGTGCACAGCAGCGTCCGGCCAGTCCGGCCTCCAAGAGAGAACTGCATGATCGAGCATCTGGACGGGGCAGTGATACCGACTGGTTTCGACGTACCCGTGGAACCGCTACGGCGCGCGGCGCACTACACGGGCGACCCCGGCTGCATAGCCGAGGCCCGTGCCTTCGCCGCGCATTTCGTCGACCAGCTCAGGACCGAGTGGTGCGCCACGGTGGGCGACCGCGTGTGCGGTGACGTGATGCTGGTGGTCAGCGAACTGGTCACCAACGCCGACCGGCACAGCAACGGGCCGTACATCCTCGAGCTGGAGGGCACCGAGGCCTCGGTCACCGTGAGCGTCTACGACAGCAGCGACGCCCTGCCCATGCGATACCCCAAGGACCCCGAGCGGGTCGGCCGGCACGGCCTGGAGATCGTCCACGCGGTGGCGGCGCAGGTCACGGCCGAGCGCGTGCCGGTCGGCAAGCGGGTCCGCGCCGTGCTCAGCTTCTGACCGCCGGCTCGCGGGCCGGGCCGACGCTCAGGCGCAGCCCAGCTCGCCCAGCATGCCGTGGCGCAGCCGGCCGATGATCCGCTTGATCAGGCGGGACACGTGCATCTGGGAGCAGCCGAGCCGCTCGCCGATCTCCGCCTGAGTCGCCTCCTCCACGAACCGCAGATGGATGATCCGCCGGTCGCGCTCGCTGAGCTGCGCCATGAGCGGGGCCAGCGAGTGGAAGTCGTCGACGAGTCCCAGCCGTTCCTCCTCCACGCCGATGAAGTCCGCCAGGACCGACTCGCCCTGCTCGGGGCCGTCGCCGGTGAGCGCCGCGTCGAGCGAGGAGGAGTTGTAGCCGTTGGAGGCGATCTGCGCCTCCACCACCTGCTCCGGCGAGAGGCTCATCAGCGTGGCCAGCTCCGCCACCGTCGGCTCCCGGTCCAGCCGGCTGGAGAGCTCGTCGCGCGCCTTCGCCAGCTCCACGCGCAGCTCCTGAAGTCGCCGCGGGACGTGCACCGCCCATGTCGTGTCCCGGAAGAACCGCTTGATCTCGCCGACGATGTACGGCAGCGCGAACGACGTGAACTCGACCTCGCGCGCGACCTCGAACCGGTCGATGGCCTTGATCAGACCGATCATCCCGGTCTGGACGATGTCCTCCATGTCGTCCCCGCGGCCGCGGAACCGGCCTGCCGCGAAACGCACCAGGGACATGTTCATCTCGATGAGGGTGTTGCGCGCGTACTGGTAGTCGGGCGTGCCCTCCTCCAGAACGCTCAGCCGCCGGAAGAACTGGCGGGACAGCCCTCGCGCGTCGCGCGGAGCCACGCTCCGCGGCGCCTCGATGCCGGGCAGCGGAGCGTCGTGCGGTCCGGTCCCGGCGGCGTTCTCGACGATCTCGGCCCCCGACCGGACAGTGGCGGTCTGCATGGCCTCTCCTCGAATGTCGCGGTACTCGGTCACCGTGCCCGCACCGTCACGGTTCGGCGTGCGTCGTGCTCGTTCCGTGAGCGGGCAGGCGCGTGCGGCACCCCTCGAGGGTGCGAGTACCCGCTTCCGGACGACCCATGCGTACCGGACCCGTCGCGTGGCGCGCCCCCCGGCACCCGCCTCCACCCGGGCCCGTCGATTCCACCCAGGGCGCAACGCCCCGCACTTCCCGGTGCGGCCCGCTCTCCTAGGCTGGGAAGGTGAGCCACCAGACGCCGAACCGAGCCCGCGTGATCCCGCTGCGCCCGCCTGCCGAGCGCCCGGACACCGTCCCCGCCGTCCCCGTGCCCGCAGCGGCACCCGGAACGGCCCCCCGACCGACGCCCCGCGAACCCCTGTTGCGCGACCTCGTCGGAGACGTCCTGCGCCGTGAGCGCCGGGCGCAGGAGCGCACGCTCAAGGACGTCGCCGACGAGGCGCGCATCTCCATGCCGTACCTCTCGGAGGTGGAGCGGGGACGCAAGGAGGCCTCCTCGGAGGTGCTCGCGGCCGCCGCCCAGGCCCTCGGCCTCAGCCTCGCAGACCTGCTCTCCCGGGCCCAGGGAGAGCTGGTCCGGCACGCCGCCCGGCGCCCTGTGCGGAACCGGACGACTACCGCCTCGACGTACGACGGGCTCTGCCTGGCCGCCTGACGAGCCGCGCGGGCCGGCGTCTCACACCGTCAGGGGACGCCGGCTCAGCACCTCGTCGGCCAGGCCGTAGGCGACCGCCTCCTGTGCGGTGAACACCTTGTCGCGGTCCATGTCGGCGCGCAGCGTCGCGATGTCGTGTCCGCAGTGCCGGGCCAGCACCTCCTCCACCTGGGCGCGGATACGGACCATCTCCTTGGCCTGCAGCGCGAGATCCGAGACGGTGCCCTGCCGGCCGCCGCTGGCCGGCTGCCCCAGCAGCACGCGCGCATGCTCCAGCACGAGCCGCCGGCCGGGATCGCCGCCCGCCAGCAGCACGGCCGCCGTCGAGGCCGCCTGGCCGACGCAGAGCGTGGAGATGGGCGCCCGGACGAACGTCATCGTGTCGTAGATCGCCATCAGCGAGGTGAACGAGCCGCCGGGGGAGTTGAGGTAGATCGAGATCTCGCTCTCGGGGGACGCCGCCTCCAGATGCAGGAGCTGCGCGATCACGACGTTGGCGACGCCGTCGTCGATCTCGGTGCCGAGGAAGATGATCCGCTCGGACAGCAGCCGGCTGAACACGTCGTAGGACCGCTCGCCCTGCGGGGTCCGCTCGACCACGTTCGGAATCGTGTAGGTCCCCATGTCACAGCCCCATCCGTCGCTTCTGCGCGGCCGGGCGGACGTCCGCGAGGGACTCCACGACCCGGTCCACCATCCCGTACTCCCTGGCCTCCTCGGCCGTGAACCAGCGGTCGCGGTCCCCGTCCCGCGAGATGGTCTGCGGGGACTGCCCGGTGTGCTCGGCGGTGATCCGCTCGATGGTCCGCTTGGTGTGCTCCAGGTTCTCCGCCTGGATCTCGATGTCCGCCGTGGTGCCGCCGATCCCGGCCGAGGGCTGGTGCATCATGACGCGCGCGTTCGGCAGCGCGTACCGCTTGCCGGCCGCGCCCACGCTGAGCAGGAACTGACCCATGCTGGCCGCGAATCCCATCGCGAGGGTCGACACGTCGTTGGGGATCAGCCGCATCGTGTCGTAGATGGCGAGCCCGGCGTGCACGGAGCCGCCGGGGCTGTTGATGTACAGGCCGATGTCGGATCGGGGGTCCTCCGCCGAAAGGATCAGCAGCTGCGCGCAGATCCGGTTCGCGGACACCTCGTCGACCTGGGTGCCCAGCAGCACGATGCGCTGGCCGAGCAGTTGGGCGGCGAGCTGGTCGTCGAAGCGGGAGGGCGGGGTGTCGCCGTCCGCGGCGCGGGGAGCGAGCATGGTGAGTGGAGTCATCGGGTCTCCTCGTCGTGGAGTGATGCCGTCGACTCCACTCTCGACCTCGGCGGACGCCCGCACGCCGGTTCTCTGCCCGCGGCAGATCCGCTGAGGGCAGAGCGGGAGGCACTGCTCGGCCGATGAGTTTTCGGACGGGCGGGAGTCGATACCGACGACCGCGTTCCCACCCAGGAGGTGCTCATGACCACCGACGGATTCACCACGTGTCTCTGGTTCGACGGCCAGGCCGAGGAAGCCGCCCATTTCTACGTCTCGGTCTTCAAGAACTCCGGCATCGGCGCCATCGGACGCTACAACGAGGCCGGACCCGGTCCGGCCGGATCCGTGCTCGCGGTGGAGTTCACCGCCAACGGGCAGAAGTTCGTCGGCATCAACGGCGGCCCGCAGTTCACCTTCAGTGAGGCGATCTCCTTCCAGATCTACTGCGCGGACCAGGACGAGGTCGACCACTACTGGACCAAGCTCACCGAGAACGGCGGCGAGCCCGGCCCCTGCGGGTGGCTCAAGGACAGGTACGGCGTGTCCTGGCAGGTCATCCCCGACGGACTGATCGAGATGATCAGCGACCCCGACCCCGAGAAGTCCTCCCGCACCACCAAGGCCATGTACGCCATGGGCAAGCTCGACGTCGCGGCCCTGAAGAAGGCCTACGACGGCGCGTAGCCACCGGTCTCGGGCGCGTCCGGTTCCCCGACCCGGGGTGTTCGGCGCGCGATGCGGCGGCGGGGTGGCTAGCGTGAGGAACCGGACAATCCATCTCATCGGGAGGGCCGCCGCCATGGCCGTACGACCAGAGGGAACCCCGTGCTGGGCCGACGCGATGTTCAGCGATGTGGAAGCCGCCAAGCACTTCTACGGCGAGGTACTCGGCTGGACCTTCGGCGACGCGTCGTCGGAGTACGGGAACTACACGCAGGCCTACGTCGACGGCAAGGCGGTCGCCGCGGTCGTCCCGCCGATGACTGGCCAGGAAGGCCAGTCGCAGTGGTGCCTCTACCTGGCCTCCGAGGACGCCGCCGCGACCGCCGGCAGGATCCGTGAGAACGGCGGCGAGGTGCTGATGGAACCCATGCAGGTGGGCGACTTCGGCACGATGTGCCTGGGGCGCGAGCCGGGCGGCGCGGTGTTCGGCGTGTGGCAGGCCGGCGTCCACGAGGGCTTCGAGGCTCCGCCCGAGCAGCCCGGGGCGTACTGCTGGGCCGAGGTCTTCACCCGCGAACCGGAGCGGACGGACGCCTTCCTCCCGGCCGTGTTCCCGTACACGGCGAAGCAGATGCAGGACGACGCGGTCGACTTCCGGATGTTCGAGATCGGCGGCGACACCGTACTGGGCCGTATGCGGATGACGGAGGAGTTCCCGCCCGAGGTGCCCTCCTACGTCAACGTCTACTTCACCGTGGACAACTGCGACGACGCCGTGGCGCGGGCGACCAAGAACGGCGGGGTCCTGCGCTTCGGCCCGATGGACACCCCGTTCGGACGGTTCGCGGCGATCAGCGATCCGCAGGGCGCGAACTTCTCGGTGATCGACGTGACGACCACGGCCGGCGAGATGCCGCGGACCACCGACGTCTGACCCGGTTCGGCCCGAGGCGGTGTGCGACCGCCTCCGGCCCGCCAGCGCGGCGAGGCCGCGGGCGGGTCATGGCATGATCGGGAGCATGCGTGAACGACTGGTGGCCGCGTGCGACGGGGCTTCGAAGGGGAACCCGGGACCCGCGGCCTGGGCGTGGGTGGTCGCGGACGACGCGGAGACGCCGGCCCGCTGGGAGGCGGGCCCGCTCGGCAAGGCCACCAACAACGTCGCCGAACTCACCGCGCTGGAACGTCTGCTGGCGGCCACCGATCCGGCCGTTCCGCTCGAGGTCCGGATGGACTCGCAGTACGCGATGAAGGCCGTCACCACGTGGCTGCCGGGCTGGAAGCGCAACGGCTGGAAGACGTCCGCCGGCAAGCCGGTGGCCAACCAGGAGCTGGTCGTCCGTATCGACGAGCTGCTCACGGGCCGCTCCGTCGACTTCCGTTACGTGCCCGCGCACCAGGTGGACGGCGACCCGCTCAACGATTTCGCGGACCGTGCGGCAAGCCAGGCGGCGGTCGTCCAGCAGCCGGCCGGCAGCGCTCAGGGCTCGCCCGAGCCGCCGGCCTCGCCGGACACCCCGAAGGCGCGGCCCGCCTCCAAGCCGGGGGGGGGAGGGAGGGGGGGGGGGGG
>NZ_JBMNDR010000125.1:0-17722 GCF_052543235.1 Streptomyces sp. SAS_272
CCGATCTCCGGCGTGCGACGCCCGCCGCGGCCGGGCCGCCCGCCGGTCACGGCTTGGCCCCGCGCGCCTTCAGCATGCCCGCCATGAGATCGATCTCCGACTGCTGCGCCTCGACCATGCCCTGGGCGAGTCGCTTCTCCACGCCGACCGTGCACTTGGCGACACAGCTCTCGGCCATGTGGACGCCGCCCTTGTGGTGGGCGGTCATGAGCTGCAGGTAGAGGATCTCGGCCTGCTTGCCGTTGAGCGTGCCGAGCCGCTTCATCTCGGCGTCGGTGGCCATGCCGACCATGAGCGCGCCGTCCTCGCCGCCGCTCATCCCGCGCATGCCCGTCCAGGTCATGGGCGGGTCGGACGACACCTTCGGCAGCCCCCACAGATCCAGCCAGCCGATCAGCATGCCGCGCTGGTTGGCCTGGGTCTGCGCGATGTCGTAGGCGAGCCGCCGCACCTCCACGTCGGTCGTCCGGTCGCGCACGATGTAGGACATCTCGACGGCCTGCTGGTGATGCACCGCCATGTCCCGGGCGAACCCGGCGTCGGCCGAGTCGGCGACCGGGGCGTCGGTCCCCGTCCCGCCGTCCTCGGCCACCGAGTAGGTGACCGCTCCCGCGGCGACGAGCACCCCGGCCACGGCGACGGCCACTCCCGCGTACCTCACTGCGCCAGACCGCCCGTGCACGCCGCGCCCGGTTCGGGCGTCTGCTTGCCCTGCACGAACTTCGCGAAGAACGCGTTCACGTTCGGGTCGCTCGCACCCTTCACCGTGCGCTGGTTGCCCCAGGCGGTGAGCATGATCGGGTCGGCCTGTGCGTCGTCCGGGCTCATCAGCGTGTAGGGCGTCTTCTTGACCTTGGCGGCGAGGGCGTCGACGTCGGCCTTGGCCGCCTTGCTGTTGTACGTCACCCAGACCGCGCCGTGCTCCAGCGAGTGCACGGCGTTCATGTTGTTCAGGGCCTTCGTGTAGACGTCGCCGTTGCAGTTCATCCAGACCTGGTTGTGGTCGCCGCCGACGGGGGGCTCGGTCGGGTACTTCACGGTCCTGGCGACGTGGGTGCGCCCCAGCTTCCCCTTCCACGTCCTGACCCCGTCCGCGCCGGTCACGAACTTCCCGGAAGCCTTGGAGTCGGCGGCGGAGGCGTCGTCGCCGGACTGCGACCTCACGACGAACACGCCGCCGGCGACGAGCGCGACGACGGCGAGGACGCTGCCGCCGATCACGAGGACACGTCCTCGCCGCTCACGAGCCTGTTCGGCCCGCCGCATCTCCTCTATGCGCGCCTTGCGCGCCGCACTGCCGGTGGTGTTGGCGGAACCCATGGGGCCTGTCCTTCTGGGGAAAGGGGGAACTGACGAACGGGTCCGCTGATCGTAATGCGGCGCAGGGAATTGTCGTAGACGGGTCACGGACGGGGCCCGAGATAATTTGAACCCGAGATGCGCATTATCTACGCTTCGTCTCATGCGGCTGTTGCGATCCACCGACCTGGCACTGCGCGTCCTGATGCGACTCGCGGTGACCGGAGAGAGCCCGCAGGTCACCCCGACCACCCGGGAGGTGGCCGCGGCGATGGAGGTCCCCTACACCCACGCGGCGAAGGTCGTCGCCGAACTCCAGCACATGGGGCTGCTCGAGGCCCGGCGCGGCCGGGGCGGCGGCCTCGCCCTCACCGGACCGGGCCGCGCGGCGTCGGTGGGCGCCGTCGTGCGCGCCTTCGAGGGGGACGGCGACGTCGTCGACTGCGAGGGCGGAACCGCCCCCTGCCCCCTGAGTTCGGCCTGCCGCCTGCGAGGCGCTCTGCGCCGGGCCCAGGAGGCGTTCTTCCGCTCCCTGGACCCGCTCACGCTCGCGGACCTCGTGACGGACCCGACGGGCCCGCTGCTCCTCGGCATCCCCGGACGGGCCTGACCCGCGCGACGCCCCGGGCCCTCGACCGACGGCTCCGGGTCTCCGGGTCTCCGGGTCTTCCGGTCTTCCGGTCTTCCGGTCTTCCGGTCTTCCGGTCTCCCGGTCTCCCGGCCTCCGGGTCTTCCGGTCTTCCGGTCTTCCGGTCTCCCGGTCTCCCGGTCTCCCGGTCTCCCGGCCTCCGGGTCTTCCGGCCTGTGGGCCTGCCGGCGTGTGGGCCTCCCGGCCGAGTTTGCGGCCGCGGCGACGCGTCAGCTCGCCGTCGCCAGCCACAGGTCGGGGCCGAACACCTCGTAGTTGACGTCCGCAGGGGCGACGCCCTTCTCGATCAGCTGCGCCCGCACCGCCCGCATGAAGGGGAGCGGGCCGCACAGGTACGCGCGCGTGCCGGGTGCGACGGGCAGGTCGGTGAGGTCGGTCAGTCCGGTCCGGGCGCCCGCCGGGGCCTCCCTCTCGTACCAGAGGTGCAGGGAGGCGTCCGGCAGCTTCGCCGCACAGGCCTCGTGGTCCCTGCGCAGGGCGTGGTGCGCGGGGGAGCGGTCCGCGTGGACGACGGTGACGGGCGCGTCGTACCCGACGGCGGCGAGATGGGCCAGCATGGCGGCGATCGGGGTGACGCCGATGCCGGCCGAGGCCAGCAGCAGCGGGGCGCGGTCGGCGTCGTCGAGGACCAGGTCGCCGTACGGCTCGGAGAGCTCCAGCACGTCGCCTTCCCGCACGCGCGCGTGGAGGTGCTGGGAGACCTCGCCCTCGGGCGTGAGCGCGCCCGCAGCGGACGTCTCGCCGCCGGCCACGCGCTTGACGCTGATCTGCCGCAGCCCCGCCTCCGGCGCCCCCGAGAGGCTGTACTGACGTATCTGACGGGCCCCGTCGGCGAGCCGGGTGCGGACGGACACGTACTGGCCCGCACGGAACTCCCGGACGGTCGCCCCGTCTCGCGGCCGCAGACGGAAGGTGACGACGTCCGCGGTCTCCTCGAAGCGCTCCACGACCTCCCACTCCCGCCACTGCCGGGCCCCCGGGCCGCCGTCCCGCTCCTCGCGCAGCCGCCGTTCGACGGCGATCAGCGCGTTCGCCATCAGCCAGTAGACCTCGTCCCAGGCCGCCGCCACCTCGGGGGTGACCGCCTCGCCGAGGACGTCCGCGATGGCGGCGAAGAGGTGCTCGTGGACGACGGGGTACTGCTCGGGCGTCACGCCCAGCGAGGCGTGCTTGTGGGCGATCCGGCCGAGCATCGCGTCGGGCCGGTCGTCGGGGTGGTCGACGAGGTGTCGCGCGAAGGCGGCGATGGAACCGGCCAGCGCCCGGCGCTGCGTGCCGGCCGCCTGGTTGCCCCGGTTGAACAGGTCGCGCAGCAGCTCGGGGTGGGCGGCGAAGAGGCCGGCGTAGAACCGCTCGGTGATGTCGCCGATGGCCGCGCCCACCACGGGGAGGGTGGCGCGGACGGTGGCTGCGGACTGTTCGGACAGCATCAGGGCTCCTCGAGCTCATGGGGTCACGGGGGTGCGCCCCGTGCGGCCGCTCGGCACCCTAGTTAAAGTTGCATTTGAGATGCAAATTAAGCGGGGGAGGGAGACGGAGGGGGTCGGGCATTACGGATACCGGTCCGAGCAGGCAAGATGGGCGGCAGAGCAGGACACCCGCCGGACACGAGGCGTTCAGATCCGGGTCGCCGAGGCGATCATGGTCGGCAACGCGCCCGAAACGGGGATGTGGTCTGATGCTCAGGTGCCCGACCGCCGCTCCACGGGACCGGAGGCAGGCGGCCTGACCAGCAAGGATGGGGAAGCGGAAGATGGACAAGCAGCAGGAGTTCGTGCTCCGGACGTTGGAGGAGCGCGACATCCGGTTCGTACGGCTGTGGTTCACGGACGTGCTGGGCTTCCTCAAGTCCGTCGCCGTGGCCCCCGCCGAGCTCGAGCAGGCCTTCGACGAGGGCATCGGCTTCGACGGCTCCGCGATCGAGGGCTTCGCCCGGGTCTACGAGTCCGACATGATCGCCAAGCCGGACCCCTCGACCTTCCAGGTCCTGCCCTGGCGCGCGGAGGCCCCCGGCACCGCCCGCATGTTCTGCGACATCCTCATGCCGGACGGCTCCCCGTCCTTCGCCGACCCGCGCTACGTCCTCAAGCGGGCCCTCGCCCGCGCCTCCGACCTGGGCTTCACGTTCTACACCCACCCGGAGATCGAGTTCTTCCTGCTGAAGGACAAGCCGACCGACGGCTCCCGCCCGACCCCGGCCGACAACTCCGGTTACTTCGACCACACCCCGCACAACATCGGCATGGACTTCCGCCGCCAGGCCATCACCATGCTCGAGTCGATGGGCATCTCGGTCGAGTTCTCCCACCACGAGGGCGCCCCCGGCCAGCAGGAGATCGACCTGCGCTACGCCGACGCGCTCTCCACCGCCGACAACATCATGACGTTCCGCCTGGTCATGAAGCAGGTGGCGCTGGAGCAGGGCGTCCAGGCGACCTTCATGCCGAAGCCGTTCAGCGAGCACCCCGGCTCCGGCATGCACACCCACCTCTCCCTCTTCGAGGGCGACCGCAACGCGTTCTACGAGTCCGGCGCGGAGTACCAGCTGTCCAAGGTCGGCCGGTCCTTCATCGCCGGCCTGCTGAAGCACGCCGCCGAGATCGCCGCCGTCACGAACCAGTGGGTCAACTCCTACAAGCGCATCTGGGGCGGCTCCGAGCGCACCGCCGGCGCGGGCGGCGAGGCTCCGTCCTACATCTGCTGGGGGCACAACAACCGCTCCGCCCTGGTGCGCGTGCCGATGTACAAGCCCGGCAAGACCGGCTCCGCGCGCATCGAGGTCCGCTCCCTCGACACCGGCGCCAACCCGTACCTGGCCTACGCCATGCTGCTCGCCGCCGGCCTCAAGGGCGTCGAGGAGGGCTACGAGCTCCCGCCGGGCGCGGAGGACGACGTCTGGGCGCTGTCGGACGCCGAGCGTCGCGCCATGGGCATCGAGCCGCTCCCGCAGAACCTCGGCGAGGCCCTGACCCTGATGGACCGCAGCGACCTCGTCGCCGAAACCCTGGGCGAGCACGTCTTCGACTTCTTCCTGCGCAACAAGCGCCAGGAGTGGGAGGAGTACCGCTCCGAGGTCACGGCCTTCGAGCTGCGCAAGAACCTGCCGGTGCTGTAAACGCAGGTCCGAGCGGTGGTGCAGCGCATCCTGCACCGTGGAGGGCACGGCTTACCGCCGTCCCCTCCACGGTGTGTACCGACCCCTGGGCCGTCTGCGGTCCGTCGCGGCGCATCGTGCCCGCCCCACCCGATCGTCCGCCTGCCCACTTCCTCGGCGGCCGAGGGTTGACCCGTGACCGCTGATCGGGTGCGATGTCCGAAGGACAGGTCAAGCAGACCCGGTGGCGTGGCTGAGGCCGGCGGGGGTCCAGCGAGGCGCGCGCACCTTGTCGGCCGGCGCACCTGCAGTCGTGGCCGGCCGGCGGGGGTTGACCAGTCCGGAATCGCGCCATGGCCGAAGACGACCGCCATGGCGCGACGGATCGGCCGGTGCGGCATGCGCTGGGCCGGTGTGGCTCCTCGGGCCGGGGGATCACTCCGTCGGGGCGCTTCAACGGATGGCCCGCCAGGTGTCGGGGCCGGTGACGGACTTGACCAGCCAGATCGTCAACTGGCGTGCGTTCCCGAGGAGATCTGCCGCGAAGTACTTGAGATCCCGGTAGGACTGGTTGCGGAACATCAGGTAGGTGCCCGCCGTGGTCATCCAGGGGGCGAGAAGAAGCACGTAGTCCAGTACGTCTGTCCCGCCCCGCGCGAGCCCGCCGGCGAGCACGATGCCGGCGGCGGTCAGCAGTTGCACGGCGACGCGGGAGAGCGTCCCGCCGGCAGCCGACATGGCGAACGCCCCCGCCACGCTCGCGGCCGACACCCACCACACGGTCCCGGGGTCCGTCGGAGTGCGCGCCAGGTGCACGGCGAGGGGAGCTCCGGCGGTCGCGGACGCCCAGAGGGCCAGATTCCACGGTGCGAACAGCGCGCCCCGGCTTGCGAGGATCTTCACCTCCCCGCAATTCACGGCGGAAGGGGCCGCTGGGTGAGGATCGGGATGCGCACTGATCACCGGACCTCGGACGTACCGCAACAGGATGCCCAGATTGGCCTTTCCCGCCAGTTCCCTTCCCGGATACCAGACCCCGCCGGCTGACGCACGGCAGTAACTGGTGGCTTCCAGCACCCAGGTGAGGAGGACGAACATGATGCCGAACGCGTACGAGAAGACCGCGCCCGCGTAGACGAGGGGATCACCCAGGGGAACCCCCGCTGCGTAGACTCCGACCAGGAAACGCAGCGCATAACCGGTTCCGACCGTCAGCCAGATCGCCTTGGCGAGGCGCGATCGCCCCCGGGAAGTCGTCGACGGGGCCTGCGACGACGTGCGAAGCAGTTCGTAGAGCGCCGCCACGGCGAAGACCGCCGTCAGGAAGATGAGCGTGAACGTGATTTCTCCCGTCACGTACCCCAGGACAATCGCTGTCAGCACCCGGGCGAATGCGACCCCGAGGCTCCATCCGACGATGAAACGCAGTCTTCCCCGGTCGCCCGAGTACGGCAGGCGCAGCCGCGCCCGCGCTTGAGGATGTGCCGCGTCGGCGGCCACTCCCCGTATGTCGTTCCACTGATAACGCGCTGAGTACACGAGGTACTCCGCGATCACCATGGACGTCAGCAGCATGGTCCAGTCGAACGGCGTCCCGCGGGAAGCGGAAGCGGCAAGGAAGACGAGCGGGACGAACAGGAGCTTGCTCCAGTCCTCCGGCCTCGGGAAGACGAGGTAGGAGACGATGCCGCGCCCGGTGTTCGTCCCGCCGGCGGCGTCGGCCAGCAACGGCTGGGCGGACCTCGTCTGAAACTGCTGCGCGACCCTGACGAAGGTCGTCCGTGCCCCGAGTGTGGCGCCCGCCACCTCCGAAGCGAGAAAAGCGAAGGCTGCTCCGTACAGGAGAAGCATGGACAGCGTGTAGTAGCCGTCGAGCTTGACGGCTATGTACACGGTGAATCCGGCGAACACCAAGAAGGTGACCGACAGGACCAGGAACGACAGGACGCGGTAGCCGGAACGCCCCCGGCGCATGGTGGTGACTTCGGTGATCAGTTCGAAATAGGAGGCCGGACGGATGGGGGAGACGGAATGTAATTCCGTCAACGGGCGTCGGGCGTATCCGCGAAGTTCTCGCTCGAGTGCCCGGATGTAATAGCTTCGAATGGAAGAGACCGCGCCGAGCAGTTGCAGGAAAGCCAGTGCCGCCAACGGCACGGACGGTGAGGCAGCCAGAAAGAAGTCTGGAACCCGCTTGCAGTCCTCGGCGTCGCTCAGCTGACAGGTGTCGCTTACGATGGTGGCTATCACCGCAAGCAGTGCGACGGCGATACTGGCCACCGCTGCCTGGATGTTGGAGAAGGTGCGCTCGTCGTCCCGCGCCATCTCGTAGTCCATCTTGAGGATGTCGAATCTGTTCGCGTCGTCGTTCGGGTCGGACAATCTGTGAGCTCCCACATTCGGTGACGCTGAGCTGCCCGTCGACGGCTCAGGAAAGATCCTCGCCCCGGTCCCGGTCCGGTCCGGTCCCGGAGACAGTTTCTCGGTGCTTCGCCGCCGCGGCCGGACAGAGGGCCGACGGCCACGCACCGTCGGCCCCTGTCGCACCACCGGGCGCCCCGAGGGCCGCCCGGTGTTTCCGGGCCGGTCCTACTGCGCGGCGAGTTTCGCCAGGACCTGGTGGAGCGGCTCCGACTCGCGGCGGCGGTATTCCTGGATCGCCCAGCCGTTGCCGTCGGGGTCCTTGAAGTACATGAAGGTCGCGCCGTCCTGCGGGGCGAACTGCTGGGGTTCGGTGACGTCCAGACCCCGCGCCGTCAGCTCCTCGTACGCCGCCTTCGCGTCCGTCACACAGAGCTGCATGCCGTGGTACGTGCCGGGCTGCGGGGTGCCCGTCGGAACCTGGAGGCCGTCCACCAGGGCGATCGAACAGCCCGAGCCGGGCGGGGTGAGCTGCACGATCCGCACGCCCTCCATCACCTCGCCGTCGAGATCGACGTGGAAGCCCACCTTGTCGCGGTAGAACTCCTTGGCCCGGTCCACGTCCGACACCGGCAGCAAGATCACTTCGAGGGTCATGTCCATGGGTGACTCCCTTGTCGTCCCTGTGTGCGGCGCCCGCAAGCGGTTGTGGCACGCCTTTCCACACAGAACCCGAAACCGGGCCGGAGCGCCACCGTGGGGCGGGGGTTAGGCTCGACTGCGGACGACCTTGATCGCACGAGGAGGCCTGGGATGATGGCGCCGGGGCGCAGAAGCAGCACCTTCACTCGGCTGTTGCGGCACGGCTTCACCGACCCCTCCGGCGCCGAGCGGCTGCTTGACGGTCCCGAGCTGTACCCGGTGCGCAACGACCCCTTTCTGCTGGAGGCGCTGGCCGCCACCGCCGACCCCGACCTCGCCCTGCGCGGCCTCGTCGGGCTGGTGGAGGCCCAGTCCGGGCCCGCCGCGAGACGCGAACTGCTCGACACCCTGATCGCGGCCAAGCCCCTGCGGGACCGGCTGCTGGGGGTGCTCGGGGCGTCCGCCGCCCTCGCCGACCACCTCGCCCGGCATCCGCGGGACTGGGAGGCGCTGGTCACCTACGAGCCCCGGGACCTGCACCCCGGCGTGGAGGAGTTCGAGCGCGGACTCGCCGAGGCGGCCGACCCGGTGTCGCTGCGCGTCTCCTACCGGCGCTGCCTGCTGTCCATCGCGGCCCGCGACGTGTGCGGGACGACCGACGTCGCCGAGACGGCCGCCGAGCTCGCCGACCTCGCCACCGCCACCCTGCGGGCCGCCCTCGGCCTGGCCCGCGCGGCCGCCCCCGACGACGCCGCGCTGTGCCGGCTCGCCGTGATCGCCATGGGCAAGTGCGGGGGCCACGAGCTGAACTACGTGTCCGACGTGGACGTCATCTTCGTGGGCGAGGCCGTCGAGGGGGCCGACGAGGCCAAGGCGCTGCGGGCCGCCACGAAACTCGCCTCGCACATGATGCGGATCTGCTCCGAGACCACCGTGGAAGGGTCCATCTGGCCCGTCGACGCCAACCTGCGGCCCGAGGGGCGCAACGGCCCGCTGGTGCGGACCCTCAGCAGCCATCTCGCCTACTACCAGCGGTGGGCCAAGACCTGGGAGTTCCAGGCCCTGCTGAAGGCGCGGCCGGTGGCCGGGGACCTGGAGCTGGGCGCGGACTACGTCGCCGCCGTCGAGCCGATGGTGTGGAAGGCGGCCGAGCGGGAGAACTTCGTCGTCGACGTGCAGAACATGCGGCGCAGGGTCGTCGAGAACATCCCGGTCTCCGAGGTCGAGCGCGAACTCAAGCTCGGGCCCGGCGGACTGCGCGACGTCGAGTTCGCCGTCCAGCTGCTGCAGCTGGTGCACGGGCGCGCCGACGGCTCGCTGCGCAGCGGGACCACGCTCGACGCCCTGCAGGCGCTCGCCACCGGCGGCTACGTCGGACGCGCCGACGCGGTGCAGCTGGACGCCGCGTACCGCTTCCTGCGTTCCATGGAGCACCGCATCCAGCTCTACCGGCTGCGGCGGACCCATCTGGTCCCCGAGGACGAGACCGATCTTCGGCGGCTCGGCCGCTCGCTCGGCCTGCGCACCGACCCGGTCGCCGAGCTGGGCCGCGAGTGGAAGCGGCACGCGTCCGTCGTGCGGCGGCTGCACGAGAAGCTGTTCTACCGGCCGCTGCTCGACGCGGTGGCGCAACTCGCCCCGGGCGAGACCCGGTTGAGCCCGGAGGCGGCCCGCGAACGGCTCGTCGCCCTCGGTTACGCCGATCCCGCCTCCGCGCTGCGCCACCTGGAGGCGCTGGCCTCCGGCGTCTCCCGCAAGGCAGCCATCCAACGCACGCTGCTGCCCGTCCTGTTGGGGTGGTTCGCCGACTCCGCCGACCCGGACGCCGGCCTGCTCAACTTCCGCAAGGTCTCCGACGCCCTGGGCAAGACCCCTTGGTATCTGCGGTTGTTGAGGGACGAGGGGGCCGCGGCGGAGAACCTCGCCCGGGTGCTGTCCGCCGGGCGGCTCGCCCCCGACCTGCTGATGCGCGCACCGGAGGCGGTGGCGCTGCTGGGCGACGGCGACGGCGGTGGTCTCGAGCCGCGCGGGCGCGCCCTGCTGGAACAGGAGACCCTCGCCGCGGTACGACGGGCCGACGGGGCCGTGCAGGCGGTCGCCGCCGCGCGCGGGGTCCGCCGGCGCGAGCTGTTCCGCATCGCCGCCGCGGACATCGTCGGCTCCTACGGCACCGAGGCGCAGCCCGTGGAGGCCGACCAGGGAGCTCTCGTGGACCTGGTCGGCGGCGCCGTGTCCGACCTCACCGCCGCCACGCTGTCCGGCACCCTGCGCGCCGTCGTCCGCGAGGGCTGGGGCGACACCCTGCCCACTCGCTTCGCCGTCATCGGCATGGGGCGCTTCGGCGGCCACGAACTGGGCTACGGCTCCGACGCGGACGTCCTGTTCGTCCATGAGCCCCGGGACGGCGTCGACGAGCGGGAGGCCGCGGAGGCCGCCAACAAGGTCGTCTCGGAGATGCGCCGGCTTCTGCAGATCCCCAGCGCCGACCCACCGCTGCTCGTCGACGCCGACCTGCGTCCGGAGGGCAAGTCCGGGCCGCTCGTGCGCACGGTGAAGTCCTACGCGGCCTACTACCGCCGATGGTCGCTGGTGTGGGAGTCGCAGGCGCTGCTGCGTGCCGAAGTCGTCGCGGGGGACGATGAGTTGGGGAGCAGGTTCCTCGAACTCGCCGACCCTCTGCGGTATCCGGCGGGCGGGCTCGCGGAGGAGGCCGTGCGGGAGATCCGGCGGCTGAAGGCCCGGATGGAGTCCGAGCGGCTGCCCCGGGGCGCCGACCCCAAGCTGCACACCAAGCTCGGCCCGGGCGGCCTGTCCGACGTCGAGTGGACCGTGCAGCTGATCCAGATGCGGCACGGCGCGACGCATCCGGGGCTGCGGACCACCCGCACCCGGCAGGCGCTCACCGCCGCCCGCGACGCCGGCCTCATCCCGGAGGAGGAGGCGGCGACGCTGGACGAGGCGTGGGTGCTGGCCACGCGGGTGCGCAACGCGGTGATGCTGGTGCGGGGCCGCGCGGGCGACACGTTCCCCTCCGACCCGCGCGAGCTGGTCGCGGTGGGCCGGTACCTCGGCTACGGCCCCGGACGCGTCGGCGACATGCTCGACGACTACCGGCGCACCGCCCGCCGGGCCCGGACCGTGGTGGACGAACTGTTCTACGCGGGCTAGCCCCGGCCAGAACTGTTCTCCGCGGGCCGGCCCCGGCTCCGGCCGACCCCGTGGGCAGCCGGCGGGGCCGGGGTCGCAGGGCCGCTCGCGGCGATGACGCGACCCGCTGGCGGGCGTCACCGGCGGGGGCGCCGCACGGCCCTTCCGACGAGAGGCGGGCCTCGCGGTGGCCCGGCGGTCGCGGGGGTCGCGTTCGGCGGCTGTGCGAGCTCGTGGACGACGGCCGGGGCGGGCGTGACGGCGGGCCGGCCGGGGCGAGCGTGACGGCGGGCCGGGCTCAGCGGTCCGTGCCGCGACCGACCGACCGCGCGCCCGGAGGGTCGCCCGGCGTGCGCACGTCAGGGGGGTCGCCCGGCGTGCACACGCCAGGTGGGTCGCCGGGCGGGCGCGTGTGCGGGGGACCGTCTCCCTCTCGCGTGCCGGGGGCGCCGCCCGGCGTTCGCGCCAGGGGAGAGCCGTCGGGCGTTCGGGTGTCGGGCGAGCCGGCGCGGTCACGCGGTGTCGCGGCCCGGCGGCCCTGCCAGGGGCGCCGTGGCCGTCCCGTGGTCCGGTCCCCGTCCCGCCGTGTGTCCGGGACGGTCCTCGGCAGGGCGTACGGCAGGGCGCCGTACCAGAGGCGGGCCACCGCGAAGCCGAAGGCGAGACAGAGGAGGCCGCCGACCGCGTCCAGCCAGAAGTGGTTGGCGGTGGCGACGATGACCATCAGGGTCGCCGTCGGGTAGAGCAGCCCGAGGACGCGCACCCAGGGAAGCCGGGCCAGGGCGAACACGGTCAGGCCGCACCACACGGACCAGCCGATGTGCATGGACGGCATGGCCGCGTACTGGTTCGACATGTGTTTGAGGTCGCCGGACGCCATCGACCCCCACGTCTGGTGGACCATCACCGTGTCGACGAAGCCGCTGCCCGGCATCAGACGCGGGGGCGCCAACGGGTACAGGTAGTAGCCGACCAGGGCCACCGCCGTGGTGGCGAACAGGACGAGACGGGTCGCCGCGTAGCGGCCCGGATGGCTGCGGTAGAGCCACACCAGGACGACCAGCGTGACGGCGAAGTGCAGCGTCGCGTAGTAGTAGTTCATGCTCACGATGAGCCAGGTGACCGAGTTCACCGCGTGGTTGACCGACTCCTCCACGGCGATGCCGAGACCGTGCTCGACCCGCCAGATCCAGTCGGTGTTGCGCAACGCTTCGGAACGCTGTTCCGGGACCGCGTTGCGCACGAGGGAGTACACCCAGTAACTCACCGCGATGAGAAGGATCTCGAACCAGAGGCGCGGCCGGCGGGGACTGCGGACGCGTTCGAGGCGACGCCGCCGGGTCCGGGCCGTGACAGCCTGTGGAAGGGCCTGGTCGCGGCCTTCCAGCGGCGTCACAGTCGAATCACCCATAGACCCAAAGTCTGCCAGAAAAGACCTCTTCGTCCGATCATCCCGCGGTCGGGTTCGTTTTGCACGCCTTACGACGGCCGGACAACGTCGTCTCCTCCCGGCGTACAGGAGGGCCGCCCGGCTCCTCCACCCTGGGGAGGACCGCATCCACGGACGGTTACCGGCCTGAGCGCGATGGGCTGCCCCCGCCGACTGCCGGCCGAGTGCCACCAGGGAGAGCCGGAAACCGGTTGCAACCGGTTACGGAAGTCGTGTCAGAGGTCGTCGGGCTGCGGTCCGGCGCGAGCCCGAAACGCGCCCTGGCTAGGCGCGGGCGCGGGCGCGGTCGCCCGGGGCCGAGGCGGTGGAACCCCGCACCACCAGCTCCGGCATGAACACGAATTCGCTGTGCGGCGCAGGCGTCCCGCCGATCTCCTCCAGGAGCGTGCGGACGGCGGCCTGGCCCATCGCCGGCACCGGCTTGCGCACGGTCGTCAGCGGCGGGTCGGTGAAGGCGATCAGCGGGGAGTCGTCGAAGCCGACCACCGAGACGTCCCCGGGGACCGCGAGGCCGCGCTGCCTGGCCGCCCGTATCGCGCCCAGTGCCATCATGTCGCTGGCGCAGACGATCGCCGTGCAGCCCCGGTCGATCAGGGCGTTGGTCGCCGCCTGGCCGCCCTCCAGGGTGTACAGGGAGTGCTGGACCAGCTCGGTCTCGATGGTCTCCGGGTTCAGCTGCAGCTGCTCCTGCATGGCGCGCACGAACCCCTCGATCTTGCGCTGGACCGGCACGAAGCGCTTGGGGCCGAGAGCCAGCCCCACCCGGGTGTGCCCGAGGGAGACGAGGTGGGTCACCGCCAGGGTCATCGCCGCACGGTCGTCGGGCGAGATGAACGGGGCCTGGACCTTCGGGGAGAAGCCGTCGACCAGGACGAAGGGAACGCCCTGTGCGCGCAGCTGCTCGTAGCGCTGCATGTCGGCCGTGGTGTCCGCGTGCAGTCCGGAGACGTAGATGATGCCGGCGACGCCGCGGTCGACCAGCATCTCGGTCAGCTCGTCCTCTGTGGAGCCGCCCGGGGTCTGGGTGGCGAGGACGGGGGTGTAGCCCTGGCGGGTCAGCGCCTGTCCGATGACCTGGGCCAGGGCCGGGAATATCGGGTTCTCCAGCTCCGGCGTGATCAGACCGACGAGCCCGGCGCTGCGCTGGCGCAACCGGACCGGGCGCTCGTAGCCCAGGACGTCCAGAGCGGCGAGCACGGACTGGCGGGTGGTGGCGGCGACACCGGGCTTGCCGTTGAGAACGCGGCTGACGGTCGCTTCGCTCACCCCCGCCTGCGCAGCGATGTCGGCAAGCCGTGTGGTCACAGGGGTGGACTGTACCGGTCGGGTGCCGACTTGCACACCGATCGGACGCCGCGGGCGACCTGTCGGACGGCCCGCTCCGGCCTGCTGCGTCATCGCGCTCCCTCATGAAAGTGATGGCAAGAGCTTGCAGAGTCTTGCACAGCGGTGGCGTGCCCGGTTGCAGGGCCCTTCAACCGCGACAACAACGGTCTCACAGCGGTCGAGCAGAGGTCACGCCAGGGTCACGCGCGGATAACTTCGGAGGGTTCTTGCACTTTTTTGCTGCAAGGTCTTTCGTGCCGCTTGCAGGGCTGTTACGTTCACGTCGCTCGACGGCGGCAACGGCGCGTCGGAGCCGGCGGGAACAGCGGACGGGACCGCTTCCTGCAGCTATACGGGCTCTCACCCTCAAGGAGAAACTCATGCGGCGTGGCATAGCGGCCACCGCGCTGGTGGCGTCCCTCGCCCTCGCGGCGACGGCCTGCGGCCCAGACGACAGCGGCAGCGACGACTCGTCCGGGCCGGTCACCATCACCTGGTGGGACACCTCCAACGCCACCAATGAGGCGCCGACGTACCAGGCCCTGGTCAAGCAGTTCGAGGCGGCCAACAAGGACGTCAAGGTCAAGTACGTCAACGTGCCCTTCGACCAGGCTCAGAACAAGTTCGACACGGCCGCCGGCGCGTCCGGGGCCCCGGACATCCTGCGCTCCGAGGTCGGCTGGACCCCCGCCTTCGCCAAGAAGGGCTACTTCCTGCCGCTGGACGGCACGGACGCCCTCAAGGACCAGTCGAAGTTCAAGTCCAACCTGCTCGAGCAGGCCAAGTACGAGGGCAAGACGTACGGCGTCCCGCTGGTCACGGACACGCTCGCGCTGGTCTACAACAAGGACCTCTTCGCGAAGGCCGGCATCACCGCGGCCCCCAAGAGCTGGGACGAGCTGAAGACCGCCGCCGCCACCGTCAAGGCCAAGACCGGCGTCGACGGCTACTGGGGCTCCACCCAGGCCTACTACGCGCAGTCGTTCCTCTACGGCGAGGGCACCGACACGGTCGACGCCGACGCCAAGAAGATCACCGTCAACTCGGCCGCCGCGAAGAAGGCGTACGGCACCTGGCTCGGCCTCTTCGACGGCAAGGGCCTGCACAAGGCCGACACCACCGCCGACGCCTACGCCCACATCCAGGACGCGTTCGTCAACGGCAAGGTCGCCGCGATCATCCAGGGTCCCTGGGAGATCACGAACTTCTACAAGGGCAGCGCCTTCAAGGACAAGGCCAACCTCGGCATCGCCACCGTCCCGGCCGGTTCCACCGGCAAGGCGGGCGCCCCGACCGGCGGCCACAACCTCTCGGTCTACGCCGGCTCCGACAAGGCCCACCAGGCCGCGGCGCTGAAGTTCGTCGACTTCATGACCTCCGCCGCGTCCCAGGCGGCCATCGCCCAGAAGAACTCGACGCTGCCCACCCGCGACGACGCCTACACCGCCGCCGTCAAGGCCGACCCGGGAATCGCCGGCTACCAGACGGTGCTGGCCGCCGCCCAGCCGCGCCCGGCGCTGCCGGAGTACAGCTCGCTGTGGGGTCCGCTGGACACCGAACTGCCCAAGATCGCGGGTGGCAAGGAGACCCTCGACAAGGGACTGGGCAACGCTGAGCTCGCCATCGCCAAGCTGGTGCCCGACTTCAGCAAGTGAGCCCGAGCGGCCGCCGGATCTTCCGAGGAGGGGAGAGATCCGGCGGCCACCGGCCTGTGAGTCCCGAGCCGCAGCCCCCCGTCGACGATCCAGCGTGAAGATCCAGAAGGTGTCGAACCATGACAGTCGCCATCGACCGCGCGACCGGCAAGCGCCGCGGTGACCGTGAGCCGGGGTCCGGGCCGGCCGGCCGCCTCAGGCGTGGCTACCAGAAGCACTGGTACGCGTACGCGATGATCGCCCCGGTGGCGGTCGTCCTCGGCGTCCTCGTGCTGTACCCCCTGGCGTACGGCCTCTATCTGACGCTGACCGACGCCAACAGCCTCAACACGGCCCGCACCATCGGCGTCAACCACATCGACGCCACCTACAAGTTCATCGGCCTCGACAACTACGCCGACATCCTGTGGGGGCCGACGGCCTACGACCGCTTCTGGTCGCACTTCCTCTGGACGATCGTGTGGACGGCGGCCTGCGTCGCCCTGCACTACGGCATCGGACTCGGCCTCGCCCTGCTCCTCAACCAGAAGCTGCGCGGGCGCACCCTGTACCGGCTGATCCTGGTGCTGCCGTGGGCGGTGCCCACCTTCGTCACCGTGTTCGGCTGGCGGTTCATGCTCGCCGACGGCGGCGTCATCAACTCCGCGCTGGACTTCCTGCATCTGCCGTCGCCGCTGTGGCTCGAGGACACCTTCTGGCAGCGCTTCGCCGCGATCATGGTGAACACCTGGTGCGGTGTGCCGTTCATGATGATCTCGCTGCTCGGCGGGCTGCAGGCCATCGACGCCTCGCTCTACGAGGCCGCCGAGATGGACGGCGCGAGCGCCTGGCAGCGCTTCCGTTACGTCACCCTGCCCGGACTGAGGTCGGTCAGCTCCACCGTCGTCCTGCTGGGCGTCATCTGGACCTTCAACCAGTTCGCCGTGATCTTCCTGTTGTTCGGCAACACCGCCCCGGACGCGCAGATCCTCGTCACCTGGGCCTACTACCTCGGCTTCGGGCAGCAGCCGCGCGACTTCGCCCAGTCGGCCGCGTACGGCATCCTGCTGCTGGCCATCCTGATCGTCTTCACCTCGTTCTACCGCCGCTGGCTGAACCGCAACGAGCAGCAGCTCGCGATCTGAGGCAGGAGTTCCCATGAGCAGCACCACAGTCGAGACCTCCGCCGCCGCGCGCGAGCAGCGTTCCGCGAAGACCCCGCGCCGGGCCCGCCGCCGCGGCGAGAACAGCCTCGCCGGCTCCCTCGCCTCGCACGGCGTCCTGATCGTCGCGAGCCTGATCGCGCTCTTCCCGATCGCCTGGCTCGTCTATCTGTCCCTCGGCCCGGACAAGGACGACTACCTGCACCCGGGCGGCATCTGGGGCAAGATGACGTTCGCCAACTACACCTTCGTCGTCGAACACACCGAGTTCTTCAACTGGTTGAAGAGCTCGCTGATCGTCACGCTCGGCACGACCGCCATCGGCGTGCTCATCGCCGCCACCACCGGCTACGCCGTGTCCCGCATGCGCTTCCCCGGCTACAAGAAGTTCATGTGGGTGCTGCTGGTCACCCAGATGTTCCCGGTCGCCGTGCTGATGGTGCCGATGTACCAGATCCTCTCGGACCTGCAGCTCATCGACAACTACCTCGGCCTGATCCTCGTGTACTGCACGACGGTCATCCCGTACAGCGCCTGGCTGCTCAAGGGGTACTTCGACACCATCCCCTTCGAGATCGACGAGGCGGGACGCGTGGACGGGCTCACCCCGTTCGGCACCTTCTTCCGGCTGATCCTGCCGCTCGCCAAGCCGGGTCTCGCGGTGGCCGCCTTCTACAACTTCCTCACCGCTTTCAGCGAGGTCGCGTTCGCCTCGACGTTCATGCTCAGCGACGACAAGTACACGCTCGCCGTCGGCCTGCAGTCCTTCGTCAGCGAACACGACGCCCAGCGCAACCTGATGGCCGCCACCGCGGTGCTGATCGCGATACCGGCCGCCGTGTTCTTCTACCTCGTGCAGAAGAACCTCGTGACCGGACTCACCGCGGGCGGCACCAAGGGCTGAGCGCCCGGCGCCTCCCCGGACTCCCGCGCGGCCTGCCGCGCGGGCGGGGGGGG
>NZ_JBMNDR010000126.1:0-17632 GCF_052543235.1 Streptomyces sp. SAS_272
AGGCGGTAGCGGGCGGTCTGATGACCGGCGGCGCCCAGGTAGATCTCGTTGAGGGCCAGCAGTCGCTGGGTGTCGTCCGCGACCGCCTCCACCATGGTCAGCTCGTCCGTGCCGGCGCCGGCCGCGAGGACGGAGCGCAGCAGTGACGCGGCGTCCCGCGGCCGGTGACGCACCAGGACGCCCGGGTTGCGGCCGGGATCGGTGTCGATGCCCACCACCGGCTGTTCGGTCAGATACTTCGCGACGTTCGCCACCAGACCGTCCTGGCCGACCACGACCACCACGTCCTCGGGAGCGAACAGAAACCGGTCCAGGTCGGCCCGTTCCAGCCTTGTCTGACGCCACGTCAGTGGGACGGCGGCCGTCACCTCCGCCAGCGCCCGCCGGGTGCGCCGATGGCGTTCGGCGACCTCCTCGATGTCCCGGCCCCGCGAGGAGAGGAAGAAGGCGGCCTGGCCGTGCGTGCCGTGCCGGGCCGTCAACTCCTCGTATTCCGTGGTGCGATGGACCAGCACGGCCCGCGGGGCGAGACTCACTCCGTTGCTCCCAGCTTGGCGAGCAGCCCCGTCAGCACGTCAGGTGAGATCGTCACGCTGTCGATGTGCGGCAGGTTCTCCGCGAGCCGCGTCCCGGTGAGAGCGTGCAGCGTCGCGACGTCGACGTCCCCGTGCACCCGCAGCCAGGCGGCCTGCGCCTGGGCCCGCGCCTCGCCGACCTCGCGCGCCGCCTCCGCCTCGGCGCGGGCGAGCCGGACCGAGCGTGCCGCCTCGGCCTCGGAGAGCCGGGCCATGCGCACCGCCTCCGCCTGCGCCAGCCGCTCGGTGCGCAGCGCCTCGGCGTCCCCCAGCTGTACCTGCTTCGCCGCCTCCGCCTCCGCGAGCTTCACCGACCGGGCCGCCTCCGCCTGCGCGAGCCGCACGGTTCGCGTCGCCTCCGCCTCGGCCCTGACCTTGTCCGCGGCCGCGCTCTCCTCCGCCTCGCGACGGGTGTTCGTGCCGCGCTGCTCGACCAGCTGCTCCTCACGGCGGGCCAGCTCGATCTTGCTGGCCAGCTCGTTCTCGGCGATCGCCCGCTCCCGTTCGACGGCCACCGCCCGCCGCTCGTACGTCGCCCGGTCGGCCTCCTGCTGGATCAGCTCGCGCGCAGGCGTCCGCAGCGCCCGCTCCACCTCGGGCTCCGGGCGGAGCGCCACCACCCGGACGGCCACGACCTCGATGCCGGTGGCCGGCAGCCGCGGCTCCGCCGCCAGCCCCGTGGCGACCCGCTCCCGCACCGCCGTCACACCGTCCACCAGCGCCGACGACAGCGAGGTGCGGGCGAGGACGTCCAGCGCATGCTGCTGCGCCGTCTCGGTCAGCAGGGTGCCGAGCTGTTCGAGCGGCGCGCCGCGCCACGCCCCGGTGTCCGGGTCGATGGAGAAGTCCAGACGGGCGGCGGCCAGGGCCGGGTCGCTGATCCGGTACGTCACCGTGGCCTGAACCGCCACGTCCTGGAAGTCGACGGTGCGGGCGTGGAACGTCATGGCCAGCTCGCGGTCGTCGACCGGCACTTCGGAGAGCGCGGCGCTCAGCGCGCGGAACCAGAAGCTGAGCCCCGGTCCGTCGTGCGCCAGCTTGCCGGAGCGGTGGTGGCGTACGTGCGCGGTCGGAGCGCCGCGCAGATGGCGCCAGCCCAGACGCCGGGTGATGTCGGCCATGAGTGACCCCCCTCGGTCTCATTTCTCGTCAAAGCGACGATAAGAAAACGATAGCCCGCACTCCCCTTGTCGTCAAGAGGACGAAAACCGGGAGCGGAACAAGCCTGTGCGGAAACGGTCCAGTAGCGGGTGAAGGCGGTCCCCGGTGGTCAGGATGGAGGCATGGGATTCCATGTCGACTCCGAGGCCGGGCGCCTGCGCCGCGTCATCCTGCACCGGCCGGATCTCGAGCTCAAAAGGCTCACGCCCAGCAACAAGGACGCACTTCTCTTCGACGACGTGCTCTGGGTGCGCCGGGCGCGCGCCGAGCACGACGGGTTCGCCGACGTGCTGCGCGACCGCGGCGTCGCCGTCCATCTCTTCGGCGACCTGCTCACCGAGGCCCTGGCGATCCCGGCGGCCCGCGCGCTCGTCCTGGACCGCGTCTTCGACGAGAAGGAGTACGGGGTGCTCGCCACCGACCACCTCCGCGCGGCCTTCGAGGACCTCCCCGCCCCGCAACTGGCGGAGGCCCTCGTCGGCGGCATGACCAAGCGGGAGTTCCTGGAAGCGCATCCGGAACCGACGTCCGTGCGCTTCCACGTGATGGAGCTCGACGACTTCCTCCTCGACCCGCTCCCCAACCACCTCTTCACCCGTGACACCTCGGCCTGGATCTACGACGGCGTCGCCATCAACGCCATGCGCTGGCCGGCCCGGCAGCGCGAGACCGTCCACTTCGAGGCCATCTACCGGCACCACCCCCTCTTCCGCGGCGAGACGTTCCGCGTCTGGTCCGAGGGCCAGGCCGACTACCCCTCCACCATCGAGGGCGGGGACGTCCTCGTCATCGGCAACGGCGCCGTGCTGATCGGCATGAGCGAGCGCACCACCCCGCAGGCCGTCGAGATGCTCGCCCACAAGCTGTTCGCCGCCGGCTCGGCTGAGACCATCGTGGCGCTCGACATGCCCAAGCGGCGTGCCTTCATGCACCTCGACACCGTGATGACGATGGTCGACGGCGACACCTTCACCCAGTACGCGGGCCTCGGCATGCTCCGCTCGTACACCATCGAACCGGGCGTCGGCGAGAAGGAGCTGAAGGTCACCGACCACCCTCCGGAGCACATGCACCGAGCCATCGCCGCGGCCCTCGGCCTCAGCGAGATCCGGGTGCTCACCGCCACCCAGGACGTGCATGCCGCCGAACGGGAGCAGTGGGACGACGGCTGCAACGTGCTCGCCGTGGAGCCGGGCGTCGTCATCGCCTACGAGCGCAACGTCACCACCAACACCCACCTGCGCAAACAGGGAGTCGAAGTGATAGAGATCCCCGGCAGCGAACTCGGCCGGGGGAGAGGGGGCCCGCGCTGCATGAGCTGCCCGGTGGAACGCAGCTCTGTATAGAAATGCTAATCATCGTATAGAGTTCCAGTGACCTGTTCTCGTACCTCTGGAGCGCCCCCATGGCGACTGTCCCGACCGCCCTCGCCGGCCGCCACTTCCTCAAGGAGCTGGACTTCACGGGGGAGGAGTTCCGCGGCCTGATCGAGCTGGCCGCCGAGCTGAAGGCCGCCAAGAAGGCCGGGACCGAGGTGCAGCACCTGCGCGGCAGGAACATCGCCCTCATCTTCGAGAAGACCTCGACGCGCACCCGCTGCGCGTTCGAGGTCGCCGCCGCCGACCAGGGCGCCTCGACCACCTACCTGGACCCGGCCGGCTCACAGATCGGCCACAAGGAGTCGGTCAAGGACACCGCGCGCGTGCTGGGCCGGATGTACGACGGCATCGAGTACCGCGGCGACAGCCAGCACAAGGTCGAGGAGCTCGCCGCCCACGCGGGCGTGCCGGTCTTCAACGGCCTCACCGACGAATGGCATCCCACCCAGATGCTCGCCGACGTGCTGACGATGACCGAGCACTGCGCGAAGGGCCTCGACGGCGGAATCGTCTTCGCCTATCTCGGCGACGCGCGCTTCAACATGGGCAACTCCTACCTGATCACCGGGGCGCTGCTCGGCATGGACGTCCGCATCGTCGCGCCGAAGGAGTACTGGCCCGCCGACGAGGTGGTAGCGAAGGCCCGCGAGCTCGCCGCGGACAGCGGGGCCGCTGTCCTGCTCACCGAGGACGTCGCCGAGGGCGTGCGCGGCGCCGACTTCGTCGCCACCGACGTCTGGGTCTCCATGGGTGAGCCCAAGGAGGTCTGGGCCGAACGGATCGCCGCCCTCGGCTCCTACGCCGTCACCATGGACGTCCTGCGCGCCACCGGCAACCCGGACGTCCGGTTCCTGCACTGCCTGCCGGCCTTCCACGACCTGGGCACCGCGGTCGGCCAGGGGATATTCGAGAGCCACGGCCTCGACTGCCTCGAGGTGACCGACGAGGTCTTCGAGTCGGCCCACTCCGTCGTCTTCGACGAGGCGGAGAACCGTCTGCACACCATCAAGGCGATCCTGGTCGCCACCCTCGCCGGACATCCCCGGCGCTGACCCGGCCGCGGCGGACCTGACCACCACCGTCGCCGTCCAGATCGTGGACCGACTCTGCGGTCACCTCGGCGGTCACGCCGGTGGTCACGGCGGCGCTCATGCCGGGGGTCGCGGCGGCGGTCACGCCGGCGGTCACGTCGGCGGTCCGCGCGTCGGCTCGAACGCCCGCCCGAGCGTCGGTCAGCCCTGATCAGGCCACTGAGGGGGGCAGGGTGGGGCGACGGTGGGCGGGGCGGGAGCGGGGTGAGGGGGGCGCGGCCCTTATGCCGGACGCGGACTGCGCTGCGGCGGGACCGCGGCCAGCCGGAACCACACCGCCTTGCCCTGCTCGGTGGGCCGGTGCCCGCAGGACGAGCTGAGCGCGCGGATCAGCAGCAGCCCGCGTCCGTGCTCCTGCCAGGGGTCGGGCTCCCCGCCGGACGGACGGGTGAGGTCGCCCGGCGGCACCGGGTCGCCGTCGTGCACCTCGACCTGGCACCCGCTCGGATGCAGCTCCACGACCAGCTCTATGGGCGCGTCCCCGGCGGTGTGCTCCACGGCGTTCGCCACCAGCTCTGCCGTGAGCAGCTCCGCCGTGTCGCTGTCCGCCCCGTGCTGCAGCTCGGCCAGCGCCGTGCGGACCAGCGCACGGGCCACCGGCACGGCCGCGGCAGTGTGCGGCAGTGCGATTCGCCAGGAGGCGGCGGAATCGGAGGGGCGTTCGTGCAAGGCGAGTCCGTTCATGGCGCAGGTTCCCGTGATCGACATCAGGCGGTCCTGCCTTCGATTTCAGGAATGGTACGGCGACCTCCGGCAGAAGCGCTCGGTGGGCACCGCGCGGGACGTTCAGACCCCGCTGACTGGCGGCTTACCCGCGTCAACGCTCTCCCTCGCCCACCTGATCCGGTTGTTACCGCCTTATCGACGACCGGTGACGTGTGTGACGGGCGCACGCCGTGCGGTGACACGGCGGTACAGAGCGATTCTGCCCCCGCGGTATATCGCGCACTCATGACGACAGTCACGGGAGGGTGATAACTTCGAAGGCGACCGTCGAGGAGGCCGCCCTCATGAGTCCCTTCACCGGCTCCGCCGCCCGCACCCCCGACTGGCGTCATCTGCGCGTCGAGCACGCCGACGGCGTCGCCACCGTCACCCTCGCCCGCCCGGAAAAGCTCAACGCCCTCACCTTCGGCGCCTACGCCGACCTGCGCGACCTGCTCGCCGAGCTGACCAGGGAGCGGTCGGTCCGCGCCCTGGTGCTGGCCGGCGAAGGCCGGGGCTTCTGCTCCGGCGGGGACGTCGACGAGATCATCGGCGCCACCCTCGGCATGGACACCGCCCAGCTCCTCGACTTCAACCGGATGACCGGCCAGGTCGTGCGGGCCCTGCGGGAATGCCCGTTCCCGGTGATCGCAGCCGTGCACGGAGCAGCGGCCGGCGCCGGCGCGGTCCTCGCACTGGCCGCCGACTTCCGCGTCGCCGACCCCGGCGCCCGCTTCGCGTTCCTCTTCACCCGCGTCGGCCTCTCCGGCGGCGACATGGGCGCCGCCTATCTGCTGCCCCGGATCGTCGGGCTCGGCCACGCCACCCGGCTCCTCATGCTCGGCGAACCCGTCCGCGCCCCCGAGGCCGAGCGGATCGGCCTCATCAGCGAACTGACCGAGGAAGGGCAGGCCGACGAGGCCGCCCAAACCCTGGCTCGTCGCCTCGCCAACGGCCCGGCACTCGCCTACGCCCAGACGAAGGCGCTGTTGACAGCCGAACTGGACATGCCGCTCGCGGCCTCCGTGGAACTCGACGCCGCCACCCAGGCCCTGCTCATGAACGGCGAGGACTACGCCGAGTTCCACGAGGCGTTCACCCAGAAGCGCCCCCCGAAATGGCGAGGCCGATGAAACCGCCTTCGAGGACAACGCCTGCTACGACACCGGTTTCCCGGACGGCGGCTTCCGGCGTGACGGACTCCGAGACACGGGTGTCCGAAACGGCAACTTCGGGGAAAGCGGTTGCGAAATCGGCAACTTCGGGGAAAGTGGTTGCGAAATCGGCAAGTGCGAGGAAAGCGATTACGGAAACGGCAAATGCGAGGAAAGCGGTTACCGAAACGGCAACCTCTGTGACACCGGTTTCCGGGACGAAGCTCCCCAGGACGTCCGCGCCGGCGGTGACGGCTTCCGCGCTCCGCCGCGACGTCGGCACGGGGCCCCGTCGCACCCCGCAACCAGCCCCGTCCGACCACCCTCACCCGCATGCCCCGGCAGGCCGCCCCCGGCGTATCGCGATCATCGGCGGCGGCCCCGGCGGTCTCTACGCGGCGGCCCTGCTCAAACGCCTCGACCCCGCCCGCGAGATCACCCTCTGGGAACGCAACGCCCCCGAGGACACCTTCGGCTTCGGCGTCGTCCTCTCCGACGAGACCCTGGGCGGCATCGAGCACGCCGACCCGGCCGTGTACCGATCCCTGCGGGAGGACTTCGTCCGGTGGGACGACATAGACATCGTCCACCGCGGCGTCCGTCACACTTCCGGCGGACACGGTTTCGCCGCCCTCGGCCGCCGCAGGCTGCTGGAGATCCTGCACGAGCGCTGTCGCTCCCTCGACGTCGACCTGCGCTTTCGCACGCAGGCGCCCGACGCCGCCCGTCTGGCGCAGGAGTACGACCTCGTCATCGCCGCGGACGGAGTGCACAGCGCTACCCGCGAGACGTACGCGGAGGTGTTCAGGCCGCGGGTGACCGGCCACCGCTGCCGCTACATCTGGCTGGCCGCGGACTTCGCCTTCGACGCCTTCCGCTTCGAGATCGCAGAGACCGAGCACGGCGTGATGCAACTGCACGGCTACCCCTACGCGGCCGACGCCTCGACCGTGATCATCGAGATGCGAGAGGAGGTGTGGCGAGCAAGCGGTTTCGACGAACTCGACGAGCAGGAGTCCGTCGCACACTGCGCCAAGATCTTCGCCGACGCCCTCGGGGGTCGTGCCCTGAAGTCCAACAACTCCGCCTGGACCACCTTCCGCACGGTCGTCAACGCACGGTGGTCGCACGGCAACGTGGTCCTCCTGGGCGACGCCGCGCACACCGCCCACTTCTCGATCGGCTCCGGCACCAAGCTGGCCGTCGAGGACGCGCTGGCGCTCGCCGCCTGCCTGGAGGAACACCCCGACCTCCGCACGGCGACGACCGCCTACGAGGAAGAACGCCGACCCGTCGTCGCCTCCACCCAGCGGGCCGCCCGCGCCAGCCTGGAATGGTTCGAGAACCTCGGCCTCTACCTCGGTCAACCGCCCCGCAGGTTCGCCTTCAACCTGCTCACCCGCAGCCGCCGCGTGACCCACGACAACCTGCGGCTGCGCGACTCGCGCTTCACCGGCGCCGTGGAGCGGGAGTTCGGCTGCCCGCCCGCAACGCCGCCGATGTTCACCCCGTTCCGGCTGCGCGGCCTGACGCTGCGCAACCGGGTCGTGGTGTCCCCCATGGACATGTACTCGGCGGTGGACGGTCTCCCCGGCGACTTCCACCTCGTCCACCTCGGCGCCCGTGCCCTCGGCGGAGCCGCACTCGTGATGACCGAGATGGTGTGCGTGTCCCCGGAGGGCCGCATCACACCCGGCTGCACCGGCCTCTACACCGACCGGCAGGCCGACGGCTGGCGGCGGGTCACCGACTTCGTGCACGCGCACGCGCCGGGAGCCGCGATCGGCGTGCAGCTCGGCCACTCCGGGCGCAAGGGCTCGACGAGGCTGATGTGGGAGGGCATGGACGAACCGCTGCCGGACGGCAACTGGCCGCTCGTGGCCGCGTCGCCCCTGCCGTACAAGCCGGGCAGTCAGACACCGCGCGAACTGAGCCGCGAGCAACTCCGCGATGTACGCGAACAGTTCACAGCCGCCGCCTGCCGGGCCGCCCGAGCCGGCTTCGATCTCCTCGAACTGCACTGCGCGCACGGCTACCTGCTGTCCGGCTTCCTCTCGCCGCTCACCAACCGTCGCACGGACGCCTACGGAGGCTCTCTCGCCGGACGGCTGCGCTTCCCGCTCGAGGTCTTCGACGCGGTCCGCGAGGTGTGGCCGGATCAACGACCGATGACCGTCCGTGTCTCCGCCGCCGACTGGGCCGAGGGCGGCACGTCGGCCGACGACGCCGTCGGCATCGCCCGTGCGTTCGCCGACCACGGCGTCGACGCCGTCGACGTCTCCACGGGACAGGTGGTGGCCGAGGAACGGCCCGACTACGGACGCTCCTACCAGACGCCGTTCGCCGACCGGATCCGCCACGAGGCGGGCGTCCCGGTGATCGCGGTCGGCGCGATCTCCTCCTGGGACGACGTCAACTCACTGATTCTCGCGGGCCGTACCGACCTCTGCGCCCTCGCCCGACCTCACCTCTACGACCCGAACTGGACCCTGCACGCGGCCGCGGAGCAGGGCTACACCGGCCCGGGCGCCGACTGGCCCGCGCCCTACCGTGCGGGCAGCAGACCCCCGCGCACCGGCCGGACCGACGCACCCAAACCCCGCCTGAGCCTCGGGAGATGAGACCGGCGGCCTGCGCAGAGCATGGTCCTACCGTGCGGTGTCGGACCGGTCGGCATCGAACTGAACGGGCCGGGTGGGGCCGTGTGGGGCCGTGTGGGGCGCGGTCTGGTCGGTCAGCGACGAACTGGGCCGGGCCAGGCCGGGTCGAGTCGGGCCGGGCCGGGGCCGGCGGGGCGTGGGCCGGAGCGCGTTCGCCGGCCGCCGAACGGATCCGCCACGCCCTCGGGTGACGTCAGGAGCCCGCAGCGCAGACGGAAACCCGCGGGCGTCAGGTGGAGGCCGGAAGCCGGAAGCCGGAAGCCGGCAGGCGGCAGCCGGAAGGCGGATGCGCGTATCCAGGGCCGAGCCCGCGCTCACACCCCGACGAACTCCGCTCCCGCGTCTCGCAGCCGCTCGTGCAGCCCCTGGAAGACGGCCGCCGAACGCGTGCCCGGCCAGTCCTGCGGCAGCAGCCGGGCGGGCAGGCCGGGATCGACGTAGGGCAGATGGCGCCAGGAGTCCAGCGCGAGGAGGTAGTCGCGGTAGGCCTCCTCGGGCGGGGTGTCCTGCCGTTGCCGCCAGTCCCGCAGCACGCGCGCGTGACGGTCGAGGAAGGTCTCGTGTTCCTTGGCGATGGCCGCCAGGTCCCACCAGCGGGCGACGGCCTCGACGGTCGGCGCGAAGCCGAGATGCTCGCCCCGGAACAGGTCGACGTACGAGTCCAGGTGCAGCCGTCGGAGCGTGTGCCGGGTCTCGTCGTGCAGGCGTGCCGGGGCGATCCAGACCCCTGGCGTCGCCGTGCCGAACCCCAGCCCCGCCAGCCGCGACCGCAGCACATGCCGCTTCTGCCGCTCCGACTCGGGCACCGAGAACACCGCCAGCACCCAGCCCTCGTCCGCGGGAGGCGTCGTGGCGTAGATGCGCCGATCGCCGTCCTCCAGCAACTGCCTTGCCTCGGTGGACAGTTCGTAGCCCGCCGCACCCTGCGCGGTGCGCGCCGGCAACAGCAGTCCACGGCGTTTCAGCCGTGAGACCGAAGAGCGCACGGAGGGCGCGTCGACGCCGACGGCGGCGAGCAGCCGGATCAGCTCGGCGACGGGCACGGGCCCTGGGGCGAAGCGGCCGTACGCGCCGTAGAGCGTGACGATGAGAGACCGAGGTGCTGGCTGGTCGGACACGTTGATCATCTTAAGTCTTCGGCATCACGGCTGGTCACCTTCGGTGCAACCGCTTGCGCGCAGCCTGAACCGCTGGAGCTTGCCGGTCGCCGTGCGCGGCAGCGCCTCCAGGAAGACGACCTCGCGCGGGCACTTGTAGGGTGCGAGCTCCTCCTTGAGGAAGGCGCGCAGGGCCTCGGCGTCACGCCGTGCGCCCTCCCGCAGGACGGTGAACGCGACCACGGACTGCCCACGCCGCTCGTCGGGTCGTCCCACGACCGCCGCCTCGAGCACGTCGGGGTGACGCAGCAGCGCCTCCTCGACCTCGGGCCCGGAGATGTTGTACCCGGCCGAGATGATCATGTCGTCCGCGCGGGCGACGTACCGGAAATAGCCGTCGGACTCGCGGACGTAGGTGTCACCGGTGACGTTCCAGCCGTCCCGCACGTACTGCTGCTGTCGTGGGTCGGCCAGGTACCGGCAGCCCACCGGGCCGCGCACGGCGAGCAGTCCGGGCTCGCCGTCCGGCACGGGCGCACCGGACGCGTCCTGCACGCGCGCGTGCCAGCCGGGCACCGGCACGCCGGTGGTGCCGGGCCGTACCCGCTCGTCCGCGGCGGAGATGAAGATGTGCAGCAGTTCCGTGGCCCCGATGCCGTTGATCAGCCGCAAGCCGGTCCGCTCGTGCCAGGCACGCCAGGTGGCCGCGGGCAGATTCTCGCCGGCGGACACACAGCGCCGCAGGGACGACACGTCGTGGTCGCCGAGATCGTCGAGCATCGCGCGATAGGCGGTGGGCGCGGTGAACAGCACGGACACGCGGTGTGCGGCGATCGCCGGCAACAGTTGCCGGGGGCCCGCCTGTTCCAGCAGCAGCGCGCTCGCCCCCGCCCGCAGCGGGAAGACGACGAGTCCGCCGAGCCCGAAGGTGAAGCCGAGCGGCGGGCTGCCGGCGAAGACATCGTCCGCAAGCGGTTTCAAGACGTGTTCCGAGAACGTGTCGGCTATTGCCAGCACGTCCCGGTGGAAGTGCAGACACCCCTTGGGGCGACCGGTGGTGCCGGAGGTGAACGCGATCAGAGCAATGTCGTCGGAAGCGGTTTCGACAGCCTGAAAGGGTTCCGCCGACGACGGCCGGTTCAACAGATCGTCGGGGCCGTCGCCGCCGTATGTCGTGATCCGCAGGCCGGGTGTCTCCGCCTTGACGAGGTCGTCGACGGCCCGGATGTCGCACAGCGCGTGCCCCACCCGCGCGATCTCGCACATGGTGCGCAGTTCGTGCGGCCGCTGCTGGGCGAGGACGGTAACCGCTATCGCACCGGCTTTCAGCACGGCCAGCCAGCAGGCCGCCAGCCACGGCGTGGTGGGCCCGCGCAGCAGCACCCGGTTGCCGGGGATCACCCCAAGGTCGCCGGTGAGCACATGCGCGATCCGGTCGACACGCGAACGCAGTTCGCCGTACGTCCACGACGGCCCGGACGCGGTGTGGAACACGGGCCGTTCCGGCGCGGCGCCGTCGAGCAGCTCGGCGGCGCAGTTCACCCGGTCGGGGTAGTTCAGCCCGGGCAGCTCGAAGCGCAGCTCGGGCCAGTGGCCGGGCGGCGGGAGGTGGTCGCGCGCGAAGGTGTCGACGTGGGCCGAGACGTTCATGGGTGTTCGCCCCCTTGCCTGGATGGACTGTCCGGCTGGGCTGCCCGGGAGGGCGTCGTCATCGTCCTGGGATCGCGCAACGAGCGTATCGCGTTGGTGACGACAGTCAACGGTGCGCGATACCGTAAGGGAGGGTGCGGACGACGCGACCGTGCGGACCGTCCGGGAGCCCCGCGCTGACGAGCCGGCAGGCCACACGGTCAGCCCCCGGACGTGGGAGGACCGGGCAGCACGGACGAGCCGGCATGCCGTGGTCGACGACTGAGGACCGGGGCCACGGCTGTACGGACCCGCACGGACCCGCACGGACCCGCACGGACCGGACAGGGGACTGCCGCGACGGCCGTGCCGTGACCGCGCGGACCACTCACGGGAGAGCGGACCACTCACAGGAGAGGGGAAGGCGATGCCCGCAGCGGTGCCCGCGTTCTCGATCGATCCGGCACGGACCGCTTGGTGCGCCGAACTGCGCGCGCTGGCCGCCGACCGGCTGCGCCCGCTCGCCGAGCAGGGCGAACCGGGCCGGGTCAACCGGCCGCTCGTCGCCGAACTCGGGTGCCTGGGGCTGCTGTCCCGGCTCTTCACTTCCGGCGCGGTCGACCTCTGCCTGATGCGGGAATCTCTCGCGTACGCCTGCACCGAGGCCGAGACGGCACTCGCGCTGCAGGGACTGGGCGCCCACCCGGTCCACGCCCACGGCACCCCCGCGCAGCGCCGCCGCTGGCTGCCCGACGTCGCCGGGGGCGCGGTGGTGGCCGCGTTCGCGCTGAGCGAGCCCGGGGCCGGATCGGACGCGGCCGCGCTGTCACTGGCCGCCGAGCGCGACGGAGCGGACGGCTGGCGGCTCACCGGCGAGAAGTGCTGGATCTCCAACGCGCCAGAAGCCGATTTCTACACCGTTTTCGCGCGCACCACCCCCGGGGCCGGAGCGCGGGGCGTCACCGCTTTCCTGCTCCCCGCCGACCGCCCCGGCCTCACCGGATCCGCCCTCGACATGCTCTCCCCGCACCCCATCGGCGCCCTCCGCCTCGACGCCGTACCGGTCACCGCGGACGACGTGCTCGGCGAGCCCGACCGCGGCTTCCGCGTCGCCATGGGCACCCTGGACCTGTTCCGCCCGAGCGTCGGCGCGTTCGCCGTCGGCATGGCACAGGCCGCGCTCGACGCCACCCTCGCCCACACCGCCCGACGTGACGCGTTCGGCGGCAAGCTGCGTGATCTGCAAGCGGTCTCGCACCAGGTTGCCGAGATGGCCCTTCGCACGGAGGCGGCCCGGCTGATGGTCCACGCGGCGGCGACCGCGTACGACGCCGCCGCCCCGGACGTCTCCCGGCGCGCCGCGATGGCCAAGCTGCTCGCCACCGAGACAGCGCAGTACGTCGTAGACGCAGCCGTCCAACTGCACGGCGCGTGCGCCCTGCGCCGCGGCCACCTGCTCGAGCACCTCTACCGGGAGGTACGCGCACCACGGATCTACGAGGGTGCCAGCGAGGTACAACGCGGCATCATCGCAAGGGAGTTGTACGCGGAACTCGCACGCCGGGCAGAGCACCCGGACGGAGCCGGGCACGCCGGGACGGTGAGGCAGGACGTCCCCGCCGATCCGCCGGACCAGATCACCCAGGCAGCACAGATCACCCAGGCGGCACAGGGCACCCAGGCAGCACAGGGCACCCAGGCGGCACGGATCGGGCAGGCAGCAGGGATCGGGCAGGCAGACCCGATCGCGCAGGGTGACTTGGTCGCGCAGGGTGACCTGGTCGCACAGGCCGAAGAGAGGGCAGAAGGCGGGCGGGCGGCGGAGCGGGCCGACCGGCCGCCGCACGCCGCGCCGCCCGAGCGAGCCGACCAGGAGGCCGAGTGACCGCCGAGCGCGTCAACCCGCCCGGGCTCTCCCCGCCCACCGGCTTCTCCCACGCCGTCGTCGCCACCGGCAGTCACATCGTCTTCCTGGCCGGGCAGACCGCGCTCGACGCCGACGGGAACGTCGTGGGGGATTCGTTGCCGGAACAGTTCGCGCGGGCGCTCACGAACCTGCTGGCCGCGCTGACGGCGGCCGGCGGCACGGCGTCCGACCTGGCGCGCGTCACCGTCTACGTCACGGACGTCGCCGCCTACCGTGAGCACGCCGCCGAACTGGGCGCGATCTGGCGGCGGTCGGCCGGCCGCGACTACCCGGCGATGGCGGTCGTGCAAATCGTCCGGCTCTGGGACGAGCAGGCCCTCGTCGAACTGGACGGATTCGCGGTGCTGGACCACTGACCGGGCTGCCGACCCGCGACGCGGCCCCGCGACCAGCGGACCGCTGACCGGCCTCGCTCGCGGCTGCGGGACTGCCGCCTCAAGGGCAACGCCGTTCACCAGGCCATGCTCGGCATCGGGACCGGCGGAGGCAGGTGAACGGGTCAGGCCGAGCGCGCCAGACCGAGCCGGTCGGACCGGGAGGCTTGGACCCGGGGCTTCGACCCGGGGCTTGGACCGGGGGCTTGGATCGGGCGGGTCAGGCCGCGACGGCGAGCTGGTGCACCGTCACGCGGTGCGGGGCCACGACACGGCCGTCGGGCAGCAGTTCGCCCGAGTCGTCGAAGACGATCGTGCCGTCGCACAACAGGTTCCAGCCCTGCTCGGGGTGGGCGGCGACGACGTGCACGGGACGGGCGTCGGCAGCAGCGCCGGGAAGCTGGTGGGAACACATCGCGCACCTCCAGGTCGGCGGGGTCGGCCGTCCGGTCGGCCCGCATGGGTAGACCATGCGCCCGGCCGGGAGGCGCCGCCAGGGCACGCCCGAAAGCGTGACAGCTCCAGGACAACTCCCGGACCGTACGTCGACGACCGGTGCGGACTCGCCACCGAAGGAGTGACGATCACCGCCCCGGACGCGCGCGCCCGGTACCAGTGGAGCCCCCACAACAGGAGGTTCTGCCATGTTCTTGCGCCCTGCCCTGTCCGCGGCCGCCGGTGCCGCCCTGCTTCTGCTCGCCGCGCCCGCGGTCGTCGCCGTCGCCGACCCGACGGAGTCCGTCACGGTCGACCCGGTCGGCCGCCTCGCCGCGGACGGCACCGTCACGCTCTCCGGCACCTATCGCTGCGTCGCCGACACGGGCCCGGTCTTCCTCAGCTCATCGGTCGGCCAGGACTCCAACGTCACGCACGGCATCGGCGGCACCCGTGCCGTGTGCGACGGAGCCGAGCACACCTGGAAGAACACCGGCAAGGCGACCCCGAACGACCTCGCACCCGGTGCGGCAAGGGTCGAGGCCACCCTGATGGAACTCCGTCCCGACAGCGGCCTGCCCCTGCCCCGCTTCCACGCGATGCAGAAGCGGGAGGTCACGCTGACCGAGAGCTGAGCCCGTCGGCTCCCGTGCGGCAGCCGGCGGGTTCGCCGAAGGCGACGGCGGGGCAGGCTTCCCGGGGCGGCCCGACGACCGTCCCGGGGTGCCGTGCCACTGACGGGGGATGCGATGAGCGACAGGGACGTACCGGCTGCCGGACGGCGAACCGTGCGAAGAGCGGGCTCACCCCCCAAGCGGGTGAGCCCGTGACCACCGTGTCCCTGCTCATCGCGCTGGCGTCGCCGGTCGTCGCGGTCGTCATCGCCGTCTGGAGCCTGCGCCGCACGTCCCGGAGCGACCGTGCCCAACCACCGCAAAGCCCTGTGCACTTGCGTGCTCTCACGGTACTGCGTCAGGCCCCGAAAATGACCTGTCGGCCCATCGGTTGATCCTCTCCCACCGGCAACACCTGCGAGTTCCCTGATCGGCAGCGCCATTCGTCAACGCGACAACATGCGAGACCGAAACGACGGCAGAAGGTGGCACGCATGTGTGCCACCAAGGGTCTTGGCAGTTCACTGTTCCGGTGACGACGTACCCGCGGAACGGGGGGCGGGTCGTCGACACCGCTGAGATACGGTTCGGCCCGGAACCGGCAGGAAAACGCCACCGGGAGCCGACGGTATGCGCGCGACGCCGACCGTCGACCACGACGCCGTGCCACAGGAGCGAGATCGTCCTCGGACCGGGCGGCGGCGGGCCCAGGCCGCCGCCGCCCGCCTCGGCCGCCGTGGGCGTGCCGATCGGGTAGGCCCCTCCAGCCCCGCTTGGCAGGAAGGGGCGGCGGGGGCCGGGGCCGCACTCCGCCGAGGGCCTCAGATGTCCCGGAACTCATGGACAAGGCTTCTGACCTGCGCAAACAACCCTTCTCGAAGATCGTCTTGCACGGTTGTTGCACAAGCCGAACGGTGCAGGAGTCACGCGGCCCGGGTAGGCGCTCCGGACCGCGATGCGGACCTTGGAACCGGCTCCCACGACCCGGTGCACGTACTTACGCAGGGTGAACGCGGGATCGGCGTGTCCGAGTCGGTCCGCGAGCATGTACACGTCTACACCGCCGCTGATCATCATCGACGCGTACAGGTGTCGGAGCGCGTGCATCATCACGTCGCGGGACTTCTCCCAACGTCGTCCCTTCGCGTCGGATTCAAGGGGCTTGATGAGGCCGGCCGACGCCAGGGCGGGCTTCCAGCGGTAGGAGTTGAACCAATTCGACTGAATGGCGGTCTTCTCCCGGGTGTAAAAGATCAGCCGCACCGTGACCGGGTCGCCGCCTTTGCTGCCCCACGGTCGGGTCACCTCGACCGGCGGGTACTTTTGCATGTGCTCGCGCAGGGGGATGGCCACGTCGTCGGTCAGCTCAACCCACCGGTCCTTCGGGTCCTCGTCGTCTCCGCCCTTGGGGAGGGCGTATACGAGGAACGAGCCGTCGTGGACTACCTGCCGTTGCACGTGGACCATAGCGCCGTCCGGATGTGCCCAGTCGATATCTTCTGGTGACAGGCCGAATATTTCTCCTTGCCGAAGACCCAGGCCGCGACCACAGTCGACGAGCGCTTTGTAGCGGTCGGGAAGTTCGGCACGGATCTTCTCGGTGTCCTCCCATGTCAGGGTCAGCTCTGCCCGGCCGCCGCCTCCTCGCTTCGGCTTGGCGTCCTGCACCGATTTGGCGAGGCACGGATTCTTGTGTATCAGGCTGTCGTCCACGGCCAGGTCAAAGACAGCCCGAAGGTTGTCGAAGACCAGGCGCAGTGTGGAACTTTCGAGCAGCCTGCGACGGTCGTGCAGCCAGTCCAGCAGAGATGAGGCGTTCACGTCCTTTACGCGCATCTTCCCCGCTGCGGTAGGAACCACGTGCAGGAGAATCCGCTCCTTGTGGCGTCGGTAAGTTCGTGGATTCTTGTGTTCGTGCCCCTTGAGCCACGTAAGGGCGAGCTCACCGACCCTGACCTCTCCGGCGCGAGGGTTGATATATGAACCGTCGTCCACTCCGGACCGCATCTTGGTCTCATGCCTGCGGGCTTCGACCTCGGTGCGGAACAGCTCCGTCTGCTGGACATCTTCCCGGTTACGCCATCGAGCCTGCCACCACTTCCCCATCCCGTGATCCCGCGTCGGGACTTTGCCGTGTTCCTTGCAGGTCGACTCCCCATCTTTCGGGCGCGACTTGTGCCAGCGGTCGTACGGCATCAGCTAACTCCTAGTTTTCAATGGGTCTTTGAGTCTATTTGTGGACTCTCTTGAATCAGGGTCATCGTCGACGGCGAGATCGTGTGCCCGTTCATCGCGCCCTAAGTGAATTGGATGTTGATCCAGGCGAGCCGAAGATGTCAAATGCATTCTTGGGGTCTTCGCGACAAAGGGCGCAGAGTGGTAGAGAAGATTTCACCTAGGTGAATGCTCGCTGAGGGTTCGGCGAGCCCTCTCCGAACCCTCAGTGAGCATTCACCAGTGTCCTTCGAGAGTTCGCAAGAGTCGCAGGCGTTTCGTCGAGAGGCCCTCTGTTTGGTCCGGCCGGAATTTAGTGCAAACGTTCCATGTGCCACCACGGCGAAATACCGCTCACGTGATTCCTTCCTGCCCGCTTCGAACCGTTCTGGAGTGCCCATGCGTCGAACCAATGCCCATGCGGAAGAAGCCGCCAGTGGCGCGGGGGACCGTTGCCCCTTGGCGAGCGCGGAGGAGCTGGCCGATTTCCTTGGCGTACCTCTGAATACGGTCTACATAGAGCTCGTAACACGATCTTGTTGAGATGTCCTGGTCGGGCGTGACCCGTCAGACAATTCGGCCGTTCGTGATGGTGTGACGACTCGGCCGTGGATTGT
>NZ_JBMNDR010000127.1:0-17173 GCF_052543235.1 Streptomyces sp. SAS_272
CGGTACGGACACGCGGGTAGGACCCGATACGCTTCTTCACCTGGAGAGTGCTTCTTCCCGTGCAGCCAACAGGACCCTAGACAAGTCCCATCGTTGCAGGTCAGGAGCACTCTCCGCTTATTTGATCAAGCCTCGGACGCCCCGCTTGGTGAAAGCGGGAGGCTAGACCTGCTACACCGGGCACGGCAACTACCGGTAGATGATGTCCAGCGCCGCCTGCTGGAACAGGCCGCCAGCGACCTCGTCCGCGACGGACGGCATCGACGCCGCGCTCAGGCACGCGCCGATCGCGCAGCAGCCGACGCGAAACTACTCGCCGCCACCGCAACCGGTGCCCCCGACCGCACCATGGACACTGCGCTGCCCACCGACACCCGACCCAGACGAGGCCTGACCATTCGGGACTACATCCAGCTTCAGCCCCGACCTGATGCAGAGCGCCGGGCGCCGGACAGAGCTGGACAGCCACGACTGCTGAATCGCCCGCAACGCTGCTACGTATGCAAGAACCACTATCGGCAGGTCCACCACTTCTACCACCTGCTCTGCCCCCAGTGCGCCGACGAGAACTTCGCCCGCCGCACGGCCCGCACCGACCTGACCGGCCGGCGTGCGCTGCTGACCGGCGGACGCGTCAAGATCGGTTACCAGGCCGCGCTAATGCTTCTACGCGACGGAGCCGAGCTCACCGTGACCACCCGCTTCCCCCAAGACGCGGTACGCCGCTTCGCCGCAGCGCCCGGTGCCGCCGACTGGTGGCACCGGCTGCAGATCGCCGCTCTGGACCTGCGCGTCCCAGGGCAGGTCCTCGCCTTCACCGACCATCTGCTCTCCCAAGGCCTACCCCTGGACATTCTGATCAACAACGCGGCCCAGACCCTGCGCCGCTCTCCTCATGCCTACGCCGCGCTGGCCGCCGCCGAGACCACCCAGACCGCGCTCCCCACGGCTCAGATCTGGACCGCTCCTGGATTCTCGGTGCCCGGCCCCCGCACTGCACCCCTGCCCTGGGCGGCAGAACTCACCCCCCGGGCCGAGGCACGCTACGCCCTGGCCAGCACCGCCCACACGGCTGTCGCCTCGGTGCCCGCCCCGCTGCCGCAGAAGGCCGTCGACGAGGCGGGCCTGCTGCCCGAGCTGGCCGCCGCCAACTCCTGGACACTACGGCTGGGACAGGTCGACCCGGTTGAGCTGCTGGAAGTCCAGCTGGTCAATACCATCGCACCGTTCCTGCTCGCCGACCGCTTGCTGCCCCTGCTGGATGGCTCCCCGCACCCACACCGTTACCTGATCAATGTCTCCGCCGTCGAAGGCCAGTTCACCGTTCGTAACAAGACCAGCGACCACCCGCACACCAACATGGCCAAAGCCGCATTGAACATGCTCACGCGCACCAGTGCCGACGACCTGGCCGCCCGCGGAATCTACACCTGCAGCGTCGACACCGGCTGGGTCACCGACGAAAAGCCCCTCCCCGCTCGGGAACGGCACGCCGCCTCTGGATGGCGTCCGCCGCTGGACATCGTCGACGGTGCCGCCCGCATATACCACCCCATCGTCCAAGGACAAACCGGCGCACCCATGCACGGTGTCTTTCTCAAGGATTACCGGCACGTCCCATGGTGACCGCCCGCTCCCCGCAGTGGGGCACGGATGGTTTTCGGCGCGGGGGGTGCCCCTATGGGTTTCGTCAAGGAAATTGGCTGCGTTGAGGATCGGTGCCGGGCAGCATGGCGGGGTGCCTGACCTGCTATGGGATGACGTCGAGTACTTCTTCGACCTTGATGAGATGGGGTCGCTGCCGGACGTGCGTGTCCCTGACGCCTCGGTAGAGGACTGGCAGGCGGTCCTCGACCTGATCAGCGCGAGCGGCTGGCAGTGTCAGTCCTCCGAGGGCGAGGTCGTGATGCCGATGCCCCGGGCAGAAACAGTGTTGCCCCGCCCGGCTGATGCCGAGTGCCCGGACCTGCGAGTTTGGCCGACAGCCGATGTGCTGGCGATCTTCCGCTTCCATGCTGCGGAGGAAATCGACTTCGACGTTGATCTGCGGGAGCTGCAAGGCCAGGAGCGACTCGATGTGTTCTGCGACTTCCTGCGGGCGATCGGGCGTCGGCTGGCCAAGCCGGTGCTGATGGATCCGGAGGGCGACTGCGGGCATCCGGTGCTCGGATTCGATGTGGAAGCCGATCGGGTCGTTCTCTCGGCTGAACCGCCGGTCAGCTGACCACGGACGCCAGCTGCGGTTCGTAGAAGGTGCCATCGCGGAGCATCGCAAAGAGCACGTCGGCCCGACGGCGGGCGAGGCAGAGCAAGGCCTGAGTGTGGTGCTTGCCTTGGGCGATTTTCTTGTCGTAGTAGGCCCTCGATGCCGGGTCGGCGAGGGCGGCGAACGCGGACAGGAAGAAGGTCCGCTTCAGCTGTTTGTTGCCGCGTCGGGCAGGCTGTTCACCGCGGATCGAGGATCCCGAACTCCTGGTCGCAGGAGCCAGGCCCGCGTACATCGCCATCGGCTCAACATTCCTGCTCACACGGCCAGTTGCTGGGAGAGCACGCTCGCTGCTCTAATCGGCCCCCAGGGACCGGGCATGCGGGCCATCCCAGTTGTGGGCGAAGGTGCAACGATGCAGAAGCCAGCTGCCCGCCCCCACGTATCGGAGCGGGCAGCCAGCCCTCGGTGGTGGACGCGTCCCGACAGGTCACCGAGACCGAGATTTGCCGGACCCCGGATCTGCATGCCCGGAGATCACCGCCAGTCCCGTTCTCCCGCACACGGCAGGTACCGGCCTCGGCGATGAGGGCGAAGGCCGTGACGGCGAATGAGTCGGGCTCCGCGCTCGACAGGCAGGGCAGGTCGAAGGTGCACAGGCCCAGCGACGGCTGGCTTTGGGCGACACGCGTGGCACTGCCCATGTTCTGCGGTTCGGCGACTCGACCACTCGAAGGCCAGGGGCTCCGACCGCAATGTGGCGGCCACCAGCGCTCCCTTGGCGTTGCACGCGATGGTGAAGCGGCGGGTCGGCCGGACGCCCCACGCTGTCGAAGCAGGCCACGTCAATCTGCAGATCCAGAAGCCTGGCAGACCCCGCTGGCGTCGCTGGAACTGATCACCCGGCTCGGTTCGCAGGTTTGGGGACGACGCGTACCCCGGTCTCGGCATCGACGATGATCGTGGGGTACCGGGGACGGCGGCGCAGGGCGAAGTCATCGACCCCGATCACCCTCGGGATCCGTAGCGTCGGCGGGGGAATTCCCCGCAGCACCCGCAGGGCGGTGGCGAACGATACGGGCACGGCCAGTAACCGGGTGAACCGGGGAGCCAGCCCGGGCGCATAACTCTTCAACCACGCCCGAGACCTGGCTGGTCAGACGCGTGGTGCGGCGCGGAAGGCGCTCGATCAGCCCAGGGACTCGCTCGCGGAAGATCTGCCGTCGACAGCCCAGGACCGGACAGACCAGGCGTCGTACCCGGACGTTGACCACGACCCGGCGGCCATCGACCGGCACATCCGCAACGGTCCGGACGTGGTATCCGTGCACCTTCCCCGTCGGGACCCCGCACATCGGGCAGGGAAAGGGAGTATCCCGGGTCCGGGCCAAGACCCGGATCATCTCACCGCCGTCCGCCACATCCTCGATGACCAGCGCCGACCTGAAAATACCGTTGCCACAGGGGAGTTGACATCTCGCGTACAACATCAACGAAGCCCGTCACCACCGACTACGAACAGAGCCACTCGTTTGGTCCCGGTTCCGGACTCCTGCCTCTGACCTCAGTCGCATGTCTGTGGCCCGCCGGGTTTGATGCGCTCCGGCGGGCAACAGCTGCAGCGGGGGACGGGGGTGGCTACTTGCCGTGGTAGGCGTTGAAGATCTTCACCGAGGCCTTGTTGCCGTTCTTGTCGGTCACTGTCGCCTTGAAGGAGATGCCCTTACCGACCGCCGGGTTCTTCACTGTCACCTTCCCGGCCTTTATGGTCAGATTCTTCCAAGTCTTGCCGCCGTCATAGGAGGCGTGCACGGTCAGGGACTTCAGGCTTCCCTTCTCGGCAGCCGTGCCTGCCACCGTGACAGGGATCTTGGCGATGGCGTTCGCCTTGGCGGTGGAATCGAGGCCCAGCACGGGCCGGAACATCACAGTGGAGATCGGCATGGCCGCCTGGCTCACCTTCTTCGAGGTAAAGGTCCAGGACGCGTCGATACGAGTAGAGACCCTGGATATCTTGGTGCTGCGTGTGACGGTGGTGGTCAGCAGGTACTTCGCCTGGGCTGCGGGCACATTGAAGACCGCCTTGCCCGTCATCGTGGGTGTGGCGGCTTCGCCGATCTTGGTGCCATTGCGGTAGAGCACCGTCTTGCCGGACGTGTACTGGGTGAATCCGGGTATGCGGCCGGCGCTGTCGGCGAGGAGGGGGATGGAGGCGGAGATCTGGTTGGCCGTGCGGTGAATGCGGCTGTTCCCGGTGACCACGGGGCTGAAGACGCCGGTGTTGAAGGTCTTGCTGTAGGTCTTGCCGGCCTTGTAGCTCCGGGTGCTGCCCGTCCCGTACATGGTCTCCGTGCGGATGGCTCCGGTCGCATCGGCCTCACCGAGCTGCATGAAATCGATGCCCCATTTCACGCCGTCGGCCGTGGACAGGTACAGCGTGCGCTTGCCCGGCAGGGTTTGGTGGTTCATGGGCGCGATACCGCTGCTGCTGCCTGCCGGGACGCCCAGGGCGCTGACTGCGCCGGTCTTGCCCTGCGCAGGTCCACCAAGGCCCAAGGTGACCGTCGCCAGCTCAGATGCCTTGGCCTTCTTGGTGTAGCCGGTGGCTAGCGTGGCCACCTTTTTTCCGTACGTGAGGTCGTACTGGGTCTTGGCGCCGCTGGTGAAGTGCGCGTTCCACTGCTGGTAGAGGGAGCCGTCGGTGACCGGGGCACCGAGGTGCGCGGTCCTGAAGTTCTTGAATGACTTCATGAGCAGGCCGAAGCCGTGGTTGTGATAGTCGTAGGCGAAGTCGCCGAGCACGGACTTCGCGTGACTGTCCGGCACCGTGATGTTCACGGCCTTGGCCATGCGCGCGTCGAGTGTCACGGTGGTGTTCTTGGTGAGGTTCAGCTTGGGCCGGATGAGGGAGTCCATGCCCTTGGCGGGGTCGTTGATGTCATTGACGAGGGTGGAGTCCAGCAGGTAGCTGCCCTTGGGCAGCCGCAGGGTGAGCGTGTCGGGTCCTTCGGCGGCTTCGCGCGAGGTGTTCGCGGCGAGCCCGCTGACACCGGTCAAGGTGGTGATGTACTGCTGAGTGGGCTGGCCGTTGCGTCCGATGTGCTTGAGCGTCAGGTCGTAGGATTCGATCTCGCGTTCCGCCCCGGCCGCGGTACGGACGCTCTGACCACCGCCGGTGGCAGTGACGTATGCGCTGTAGAGGCCGTCCTGTGTGCCGATCCGGGTGTCGGCGCTGAGTTCAACCTCGGCTGTGCCGCCCGCCGGGACGGTGACGTGGTCGGCCGAGAGAGCGAAGAAGCCGACCGATGCCGCAGCGCCGGACGGGCCGGTTGATGTAACAGACAGGTCCAGGGTGACGTCCGTGGCGCCGGTATTGCGGTAGACGATCTTCCTGGTCACCGGTGTGTCGTCGGTGTGCGGCCAGGCCTGCTTGCCGAAGGAGAGGGAGACCGGGCCCTCGGTGAAGACAGTCTGCTGGATGGCCTTGGCCACATCGACCCGGCCGCTGCCCTGCTCGAAGACGCTGTAGGGGCCACCCTTGGCGGAACCGGTCAGCACTGACTTGATGCGCTCGCCCCGCCAGTTGGGGTGCTGCTGCTTCAACAGCGCAGCTGCACCCGTGACGTGCGGGGTTGCCATGGACGTGCCGCTGATGGTCAGGTAACCGGCGGGCTTTTCGCCCACCTGCTGCGCCAGGCGGCTCTCAGGGGCAGCAGCCGCGGTGATAGCGACGCCCGGAGCGGTGACATCAGGCTTGACGGCGCTATCGCCGACACGCGGACCGCGGCTGGAGGAGCCGGCGAGTGCGTCCTTACCGTCGACGGCACCGACAGTGAGCGCGGCGTCCGCGCTGCCGGGCGAGCCGACCGTACGGTCACCGGCTTCCCCCGCGTTGCCGGAAGCCATGACGAACAGGACCCCCTTATCGGCGGAGAGCCTGTTCACGGCCTCCTCAACGGGGTCGATGCCCGGGGTGTCCGGGCCGCCAAGGCTCAGATTGACGATGTCGGCGCCCTGCGCCACAGCCCACTCCATACCGGCCAGGACGCCGGAGTCGTCGCCGACGCCGCGGTCGTTGAGGACCTTGCCGTCGAGGAGCCCGGCGTCGGGCGCGACACCCTTGTACTTGCCCGCAGACTTGGCCCCGCTGCCCGCCGTAGTGGACGCCACGTGCGTGCCATGGCCGTTGGCGTCCTTCGCCGTCTGCGCTGTGGAGAAGTTTTTCTCGGCGATCTGCCGACCGGCCAGGTCGGGGTGGGTCTCGTCGACACCGGTGTCGAGCACGGCGATCTTCACGCCCTGGCCGGTGTACCCGGCGCTCCAGGCGGCGGGGGCGCCGATCTGGGGCACGCTGGTGTCGAGGGCTGCCCGGCGTATGCCGTCCAGCCACACCTTGTTGATACCGGAGGCGGCGGTGCGGTATGCGGAGCCGCCGGCTGCTTGGTCGGTGACGGCTTCCCACATGTCAGAGGCGTTGCCTTGCGGGATACTGACGGCCTCGGCGTTCAGTCGGGGAAGGGTGCGGCGGACTTCGGTGCCGCCGGCCCCCCGCACGTCTGTCTTCGCGGCCGGGCGGGCACCGGTGTAGTCGACGATCACCTTGAGACCATCTCGCTGCGATGTGCGGTACTCGGGGCGGCTGAGCAGGGTAACGTCGAACAGCCGCTCATCCAGCTTGCCCCGGGCGATCAGGCGCTGGGCATCGAGCGGGACGGCGTAACTGTGGCCGTTCGAATGGCGCATCCTGACAGGTACGTTCTTGCGCCCTTCGGGCTGTTGAACGGTGACCGGGCGGCCCTCAGCGTTCACACCGACCCTGTCACCGGTGATCAGCGTCACCCAGTGCCGGACGGCACCTGCGCTCTTGCCGTTGCCGTTGCCGGGGGCGGCTGGGGCGGCAGCCGCCGCTGACGGCGAGCCAGTCGTTCCCGCCGCCAGGCCCATGGCCACCGCGGCGGCCACGGACGCTGCCGCGGCGACGCGGGCTCTTTTTCTACGATGGGTCACTTCTTGTCCTTACGATGAGGCGTTTCCGGGCACGTCGACAGCACCTGCCGAGGCATGATGAGGTCAGATTCCGCACTTGGGTCCTGGTGGGCGGACGATGCCCGAGACGGGATGTCGTCCCGCCGAGTGGCGTAGCCCTCGGGACCGCGCCGGTCCGAAAAGGCATGTGATCGGTCGGCGCGGCCGAAAGCTACGCGCCGCTGCGCGAGCCGGTCAGGCAGGGGCAGCTCGGCACCCGGGTACCAGGCACATCACAGGCGCGACCCAGAGCCGCAAAGCCTGACCGGCTACACCCCCACTCGGCGGGACGTGACCCGAGACAGCGGCGGCCAAAGCAGCTGCGAGATACCGCCCCTGGCCTCAGAGTCTGGACCAGGTCGATGCGATTGTCGGCAGTGTGTAGTGCTCGCGCTCGCCGTCGTGGGTGCGGTGACATCGGCTCTGTGGCAGCCCACCACTCAAACGGCGCAAGGCAGGTGGGGAGGCCTGTGTTACACGCACAGGGGCCGGTGCTGTGGTGAGCGGTGTTTACCTGGGATACCGACCAGGGCATGGTCCTGTGTTAGGGCAGTTCCGCCTTCTGGCTGCGGTAGCAGGACGGAAGGTCGCCCTTGAGGACATCCGTACCGAAAAGCCCCTGATACTTGCCTTCACCGGACGGCAGGACGACCACGAGGGTGGATCCGTTGGGAATCTTGTCCCGGTGAATGGTTGCGACCAGCCGGTCATTCACGCGTTCAACCTTGCCTACTGCGGCCCCGCTTGCCTCCTTGTCCCGGTTGAGGTCCTTCTGGGCGATGGAGCAGGTGGGGTCATCGCGGTAGACCCGGGCGGTCACACCCATGCGGTCCAGATCGTGCTGCAACTTGGCGGGGTCCGCCACCACCCGCGTCTGCCCGGGCCAGGCCTCGCCGGGGACAGTGCACTTGCCATTGACGCACTTCATCTCCCCTCCCTTGACCCGCAGGCTCATCTTCACAGTGCTGTTGGACTCCCGGTCCAGGGTGTAGGCCACGTTACTGATCCGATCTGGGCCAGCCGCGATGTTAGCCATGTCGCTGTTGTCGGACGGCTGGCCGACACTCACCATGACACCGGCCACGGCTGCCGCCAGTGCCAGCGGAGCAACGACGCGCGTGGCCAGCCGCCAACGCCTTGCGGTGAGCCGCGACTCTTCTTGTACGTGGTTCATGAGATGTTCCTTCAGCAGACGGTGACGGTCGTTGGAAAGATCCGGATCCGCCGCTGCTGGCAACAGTCGGGACAGCTCCTCACGTTCCGACTTTTGCGGCGAGTGCGGGGTGGCATTCATCGGTTCTTCTCCTGCTTCGACCGGACCGCGGATGCGCGGTCACTCGGTATCTGTCCGCTGGCAGAGTCGCGTTGCATGTTTTTCGGAACCCGGGCCAGTTCCTGCTCCGTGAGCTGCCGCAGACGGCTGCGAGCCCGCGACAGCCGGGACCGGACCGTGCCGACCGGCACGCCCAGCGCTTCGGCCACCGCTGCGTGCTCCAGTCCGGACCACACGCACAGGGCGAACACCTCCCGCTCCGCCGGCCGCAGCCGCCCGAGCGCGGCCTTGGCCGCGGCCAGCTGCTCGGTGTCGGCGAGCCGCCCCACCAGCTCCTCCGTGAAATCTGGCACAACCTCGCGCGGCGGCAGCTGGGTCAGCGCCCTATGATGCCGACGCGCGGCGCGGGCGGTGTTGCGCAATACGTTGGTGGCGATCCCCAGCAGCCACGGCCGGAGGCTCTCTTCGCCCGGGCGCAGCTTTTTCCTCAGCCGCCAGGCTTCCAGGAACGTCAGGGACACCACGTCCTCGGCAGCGGCCCAGTCGCCGGTCCAGCGCACTGCGTGCCGATATACGACACGAGCGTGCTCATCAAAGATCTGCCCGAATGCGGCCGGGTCCCCGGCCCGTACCCGGGCGCGTAGCGATATGTCCACGCACCGTCCTGTCCGACCAGCCGCACCCATTGCAGTGATCCCCATCACAAAGACTGGGGAGCAGGGGCGTCCACCGTGGCCGCAAGACAGATTCTCACCAATCTCAACCAACGTGCGCAACGAAGTCGGATCACACTTGAGTACGCGCTGCTTCCCGGCCGGAGCCTCGCGAACGAAGACCAATCACGTAGAACGCCAAAAGCGGCCCTCGGCCGCTACGCCTTCTTCCGCCCCCAGACCCCCGGTCGACGGCCCCTGCGCGACCCGGCCGAAACCGAGAGCCCGCACGAGTAGCCGCCAGGTGTCCGGGAACGGCGGTCGCGGCTACTTGGAGATGGTGAGGCGGATGGGGTGTATTTGAACGCGTGAGTAGCGGTGGGCGTCCTCGCCGACGCCTTCGAACCAGGCGCCGCCGGTCTTCGCGGTCTTGCCGCCGAGCCACACCTCGTAAGTGCCCAGGTCGAGGTTGCGGAATTCGAGGGTGGCCTCGCCGTAGCCGCCTCTGATCTCGTAGGAGAAGTCCTGATCGGCGATGTACCGGCGGCCGACACTTGGTGCGGGTCGGGCCGGGCATGTCCGTCCCGGCCGAGCAGTGGTCCCTTGGTGACCACGGGCTCTGCGCGAGGAAGGCGGGACCGGGGGCAACGATCCGAGGCCAGTCTGTTCTGCTCGGCTGGGGTGTGGCAGGCCACACCCCAGATGGATGGCGTACCTCAGTGACCGGGTGATCGACGGCGCGACATCGTGATCGGCATGACGAGGGGCCCGCCCACCACGTGGTTCGGGCGCTGCCTCCCATGCCCGATCGAGCCGAAGGACCCTCCATGCGCACTCATAAGGCCCTGTCGCGATCAGCGGAGGTGCCCGGTCGGGCACTGGCTGTGCTCGTCGCCCTCGCCGTGGCACTCGGCGCCGCCTTCGTCCTCGCCCCGAGCAGGCTGGCGGCGATCGGAACGGACGGCGGCCTCTCCGAACAGCGCAACCTCATCGACGCCCTGAGCCCGGCGTTCGTCAAGTACTGGAGGTCCGGAGACCAGGGATTCCCCCCGGACCTGCAGCGGGTTGTCGACTACTGGTTCCGCTTCCACGTGGTCAAGGGCGTCCTGGCCGCGGCCCTGCTGATCGTGTTCGTCGCACTGGGCGTCCTGCTCGGGAAGGCGTTCCTGAGGTCCAGCGGTCCCGGAGCCGGGGGCAGGGGCCTCGCCTCGGCTGCCATCCTCGTCAGCGTGCTTGCGCTGGTGTCGCTGGCGGCGCTGATGGCGAATGTCCAAGGCGCGATGGCCCCCTTCTCCTCGGCGACTTCGCTGCTCCCGCTCGGCGCACCCCATGGCCAACTCGCCGATGCGATCGATCAGATCAAGCAGGGCCTGGCCCACTACCCGAGCACGAGCGGCCAGAACGCCGTCGCCCTCAAGGTGATGGTGGACGACTTCGGCCTGTACCACGCGGTGCTTGCCGTGATGGCGTCCATCGTGGCGGTCGTCCTGGTCGGCCTGAGCGTGCTGTCGTGGAGGAGGTTCGCCGCAGCGGACAGGTCCGACGGGCGAACGCGGCGCACCATGAGGTCGTTCGGTGTGCTCTCGGCCCTGCTGGCGCTGATGGTGATCGTCATCGCGCTGGCCAACAAGGGGACTGCGGCAGACCCGGCGCCGGCCCTCCTGGGCTTCTACAAGGGCGGCTTGTGACGCGCCCCGTATCGGATCGGCGGGATCAGGAGCGAAGGTGGGCGAGGACGGCGAGGACCCGGCGGTGCTGGGTGTCGTCGGGTGGCAGGCCGAGCTTGGCGAAGACGTTGCCGATGTGTTTCTCCACCGCGCTGTTGGAGAGTGCCAGCTGCCGGGCGATGGCAGTGTTGGAATGGCCCTCGGCCATCAGGGCCAAGAGCTGCCGCTCACGTGCGGTCAGTGCCTCCAGCGGGGCATTGCGGCGCTGCCCGGCCAGCAGCTCGGAGACGACCTGGGGGTCAAGTACCGTCGCGCGACGGGCGACCCGGTCCAGGGCGTCCAGGAACTCCTCGACTCTGGCGACCCGGTCCTTCAGCAGGTAACCGACCGCGCCGGAGCCGTCCGCGAGCAGCTCGGCGGCGTAGGACACCTCCACGTACTGGCTGAGCACCAGTACGGGGGTGCCGGGCAGCTGTGCGCGGGCGCTGATCGCCGCGCGCAGGCCCTCGTCCGTATGGGTCGGCGGCATCCGTACATCGACGACCGACACGTCCGGGCGGTGGGTGAGCACTGCTTGGACGAGGGCAGGACCGTCACCGACCGCAGCCACCACCTGATGGCCGTCGTCGGTGAGCAGGCGGACCAGTCCTTCACGCAGCAGCACCGAGTCATCGGCCACGACGATCCGCAGCGAAAGGCGGGGCGCGTGATCCTGCGGTGCTTCGGCGGCTGTTCCCAGGGCTGTTCCGGCCGAGGTCAGTGGCATGGCAGTTCTCCGGTGATCGTCGTCGGGCCGCCGCCGGGGCTGGCTATCCGCAGCCGACCGCCGACTGCCTGCAGTCTGTCGTCCAGGCCCCGCAGGCCGTGTCCTTTGGCCACAGCCGCGCCGCCCAGGCCGTCGTCCGTCACCCAGACCCGCAGGATTCCCTCGCCGTGGCGCATGCCGATGGCGCACCGGTGGGCGTGACTGTGTTTGGCCACGTTGGTCAGGGCCTCGGCGACCACGAAATACGCGGCCGTCTCGACTGCGGGTTCCGGCCGGCGGTTCAGAGTGCCGAGGTCGAGGTCGGTGGGTACGACACAGCGTGCGGCCAGCGCGGAGAGCGCCGCTCGCAGACCTCGGTCGGCGAGGATCGGCGGGGCGATGCCGCGCGACAGGGCCCGCAGCTCCTCCAGCGTCTCCTGAGCCTGGACGATCGCGTCGGCGAGTGCCTCCCGGGCGGTTTCCGGCCTGCTGTCGAAGTGGTGCTGGACGCGGCCCAGTTCCATCGCCAGACGGACCAGACGCTGCTGGGGGCCGTCGTGAATGTCGCGTTCGAGTCGGCGCAGGGCCACCGCCTCGGCCGTCACCGCGGCAAGGGTCTGTGCGCGGGCGGTGTCCCGCTCCTGCTCCAGCCCGCTGATCCTGCGATGCAGTGCCGACACGTCGGACAACAGTGCCTTCCCCAGCCCAGCCTGAGCGGCGACGCACGCGCGGGTCACCAGCGGCAGGGTGGCCAGCACGAGGAGGCCGAACATGACCGCGAAGGTGACCCGCTCGTCCCGTGACGTCAATCCCAGGCTCAAGGCGATGTGGGATCGGGGACCGCCCACGTACAGGGTCATCGGCTGCAGCGGCCCGGGGGTCGCGTACGGGCTGCGCAGGGGACAGGTGACGGCAGCCATGCCGACGAACCACCACAGCGCCGTCACCACCGACGTGACCACAACGACGGGGAGCACCAGCACCGTGTGGGCCATGTCCAGCCACAGCCCCGGGTCGGACGCGGCGGCTGCCTGCCCCGGTCGCCGACGCGCGCCCCGCACCTCGCCGACCCGGGAGCGCACCAGGGCGATCCGCCACCGCTCCACATCGGCGGGCCACCGCGCCAGTTCCGCAGCACCGGTCCTGACCGGCGACCCGCTCGGCAACAGCAGACCGACCGTGCCAAGACACAAGGCGCCGAGCACCAGCAGCAGGCCGAACGTGGCACTCACCGGCGCGGTCAGCAGGTACACCGAGTCCACAAGCGTGCGGCGTCCCAAGCGCACCGCGAACCACCCACCCGACCGCCACCGACCCGCAGCCACGCCCGTGACCACGGGAGACAACGATTCAGCCATCCATCCAGCGTAATCGCGAGTGAAAGGGGCAAGGCAGAACCCCAGGTGTTCCAGTACGTGAAGGGCGAATAACGGCCCATGATCATTCTCATCGGGATTTCCTGCACCTCAACTACTCACACCCGATGTACGACCCCGGCCGCCTGCTCGTTGTGTTCTTCGCCGCGATGGCGGAGACCGAACGGGAGAACATCCGCAAATCCACCCTCGAAGGACTCGACATCGCAGCACGCAAAGGCAAGCACTGCGGACGTCCCCCGGTACTGCCCAACACGGGACCGGAGGAGCCTCGTCCTCTCCCGTCCCGTACGTCGGTTGCCGAAGAGACGGCGGGCCCATCGACTGGGCCCGCCACCGGGTGGCAGCGGCGGGTTTCCCACAGCGGCGGCGACACGGGCCGCCGTGCGCACCACCTCGGGCAGAGGCAACCGTCCGCTCTCCAGCACCACACTGAGAAGCTCTCCGCGAAGCAGCACCATCACCAGGTAGGCATACAGCCGCCCGTCGTGCATCGCGGAGCCGGTGTCGTGCACGGTGACGATGTTCGGGTGGGACAGGCCGCCAGGCGACTGCAGCCTCGCGGGCGAACCGGGCCACCTGCCGGTACTCGTCCGCGCTGCCAAATTGCTGAGGACCTTGACCGCCACCAGCAAGTCAGCCTAGGCCTTGGGAGGAGATACGCGCGGCCTGTCGTCAACGGCACTCGGCTCGACCGGCGGTTACTCATAGTGATGTCTTTTGGGGAGGGTAGCCTGCGCCTTGCAGAGTCTCATGGCTCGCCTATGGAGTTCTCCAGGACGGGTGATGTCCCTGCGCTTTCGATCCTCGCTTCGAGGGATTCGGTTCCGTCCTCCGCCCCTCACGATCGGCCAACTGCCGCCTTCGCTGCCGGGACGCCCCCGGGGTGAGTCACGGGTGCCGGGCGCCGGGGAGCGAGCGAGGTCAGGGCCACGCCGCCGACCAGTAGAACCGCCGCGCACCAGCGCAGCCCGCCCACCGGTTCGCCCAGGAAGAGGGCCGCTGACGACATCCCGAAGACCGGGACGAGGAGGGAGAAGGGGGCCACTGTGGATGCTGGGTGGCGGCGCAGCAGCCAGCCCCAGGCGCCGAAGCCGAACACGGTCGTGATCCAGGCGACGTAGAGGACTGTGCCCGCGCCCTGCCAGTCGAGGGTGCGCAGCGCCGCCAGGTCGCGCGATGGGCCCTCAAGCAAAAGGGACAAAGCCAGCAGCGGAAGTACCGGGACCGTGCTAACCCAGACCATGAAGTTCAGCGCGTCCGGCGGGGCCGCCTTACGGGTCAGGACATTGGAGGCGCCCCAGCAGGCAGCGGCTGCGATGCACAAGGCGAACGCCCCAAGCGGGCCCGACGTGCCCTCGTCCACCGCCGCAACGGCGATCCCGGCCAGGGCAACCGCCATGCCCAGCGCGCCCAGCCGCGAGGGGCGTTCCCCCAGGACGGCAAAGGCGATCATGGCCGTGAAAACCGCCTGTATCTGGAGGACCAATGAGGACAGGCCGGCCGGCATCCCGGTGTCCATTGCCACGAACAGCAGCCCGAACTTGGCCACGCCCAGGATCAACCCCACGGCCACGATCCACTTCCACGCGACCCTGGGGCGGCCCACCAGGAACACCGCAGGAAACGCGGCGGCGACGAAGCGCAGGGCGGAGAAGAGCAGGGGCGGGAAGTGGCCGAGGGCGATCTCGATGACGGTGAAGTTGGCGCCCCAGACGGCGGCGACAAGGACGGCGAGAGCCAGGTGTGCAGGAGGCATGGGCCGAGAATCACACCGAGGGACCATGAAGCACCAGCGATGATTGCTGCATGGTTGGATGAAGTGATGCTAATTGGTGTCGCTCGAATCGTGGCGGGAGGCTCTCATGCTTGACCTTCAGCGGCTGCGCGCTCTGCACGCCGTCTCCGTGCACGGCGGTGTCGGCGCCGCTGCCTCCGCCCTGGGCTTCACGCCGTCCGCGGTGTCCCAGCAGATCGCCAAGCTGGAGCGGGAGACCAAGACTGTGCTGCTCGAGCGGGAGGGGCGTGGCGTCCGGCTGTCCCCCGAGGCGCATCAGCTCGTCGCCGTCACAGGGGAGTTGCTGGCCATCGTGGAGCGGGCGGAGAGCGAGTTGGAGCAGCGGCGCGGGAAGCCGGCCGGGCGCCTCACCATCGCCGCCTTCGCGTCGGCGGCGCGCGGACTGCTACCCGGGGTCCTCGCTGACCTGGCTGTACGGCATCCGGCGATGGATGCACGGCTCAGCGAGAGTGACCCGCATCTGTCCGTCGGCATGGTCGCCAAGGGGGCAGTCGACATGAGCGTGGTTCATGACTGGGACATCGCGCCGCTGCCACTGCCGCCGGGGGTGGAGCAGGCGGTGATCGGGGAGGACCAGTGCGCGCTGCTGGTGCCACAAGGGCATCCATTCGCAGGACGGGATTCGGTGCGGCGCGAGGACCTGGGCGGTGAGCGGTGGGTGTGCCAGCCGCCGGGCCGGGTGTGTCACGAATGGCTGGTGCGGACCCTGCGGACGGCCGGACACGAGCCGGAGATCGTTCACCAGGCGGACGAGAATCCGACCTTGGTGGCGCTCGTTGCCGCCGGTCTCGGTATCTGCCTCATCCCACGCCTGGGGCGCGGCCCGCTGCCTGCGGAGGTAGTGGAGGTTGCGCTCGACCCGACGCCGGTACGGCGGTTGTACGCGCTGTGGCGCACCACGGCAGCCCAGCGCCCCGCGATCGCTGAGACCGTCCGCACTCTGCAGGAGCACTGGCTCAGGGCAGCACGACCGAGTCATCAGGCGGCTCGGACCCCTCGCGCGGATTGAACGACCCTCGCGTCGATGCTCGCAGCGAACGCTCCCAGCGTCGAAGACTACTGACGTTGTCGCCGTGATGTCGTCAAAGTGAAGCCGGTTTCGGCGAGGCATCCGTTGATGAGGTTGCTGCGGTACTGGATCTGGCGGAGACCGTGTCGGAACGTGCTGATGAGGTGGTCGGGGTCGGTGAAGGCGGTGTTGACCTGGCTGCTGCGCCGCAGCAGGGACCAGATGCCCTCGACGGGGTTGAGGTCGGGTGCGTAGGCCGGCAGGAAGTAGCAGGTGATCCAGTCGTGGGTGTCGATGAACTGCCGCAGTCGGCGATCCTTGTGGACGTTGAGCGGTAGTCGGTCCAGGTGAAACTGCGTCTGTCGCCCCGCTTGTGATCGAGATGCCGCTTGGGCCGGTAAATCAGCCGTGAGCGTTCACCGCGCTTGTAGCAGGCCAGAGCTTCGATGGAGAAGCGGCGCTGGGATCGTCCCCGGACCCGGATGACGGGTGTGCGTCCGCGCCGGGCCCAGGTCCGTGCAGTGGGCGGAGTCATTGACTCAGCGTCGAGTTGCTCTGAGTCGGGTGAGTCCTTCGATGGCCGATAGGTCGGATTGGGTCGGGACGGAGTCCGGTGTGGTGACCAGGAGAAGGACAGACACGTTGGGGTACTCATCCCTGTAGAGGTCGCGTTCGCCGTCATCGCCCGGAATCGAGTTCGGCTGGATCTGGATGCGGGTGGTGTCCGCGAGGGTGGCGAGGAAGTAGATGCCCAGGTAGAAGCTCTCGCGTTCGGTGAAGGCAACGCCAAAGTGATCGGCGAGGAGAGTGGACAGCTCGCGGGCCGTGTACGTGTTGGTGCCGTAGGTGTCGGAGACGGTCATGGGGGCATTCTCCTCAGGCCGTGAGGGTCGCGGCGTGCTCGACCAGAGGCCCGCGTTCGAAACGGGCTCCCGCTCGGACGAGCGGCACCAGGTGGGCTCCGTTGACGCTCTTGCCAGCGGGATTGGGCGGACTCGACGAGCTTGAACACCATGGCGAGCGCAGCGGCGCTGGAGCCTGCGCCCTCGGTGACCTTGGTCCACCCGGACAGTGAGAAGGTTGCCCCAAGTACCTGTTCCGTCTCACTCCTTTTCGCAGCGGAGTGTCGGCCCCGAGCGACCACAGCCCGGGGCCGCGAAACAGGCTTCAGGCAACGAGTCGGTCGGCCAGCTCCCGGCGGGTGGTTACGCCGAGCTTGGCGTAGATGCGTTGCAGGTGGTTGTCGACCGTACGGACGGAGATCGTCAGTGCGGCTGCGATGTTCTTGCTCAGCATGCCCCGTGAGGCGAGCAGCGCGATTTCATGCTCTCGCGCCGTAAGGCGTACCAGTCCCCCACCGGCCAGGAGGGCTGGGGTCTTGGCTCCCTCGCAGCGGGCGGTGAGAGTCTCGGCGTGGGGGG
>NZ_JBMNDR010000128.1:0-16983 GCF_052543235.1 Streptomyces sp. SAS_272
CCACGCCCCAGGACTGGGACAGCTGCTCCACGAGGAGCAGGCCACGGCCGCCCTCGTCGTCGGGGCCGGGTTCGCAGCGCGGCAGGCCGCGGCCCGTGCGGTCGTGGTCGTGCACCTCCAGGCGCAGGCACCCCTCGGTGACGAGGCCGACACCGCACAGGAACCGGCTGCCCAGGGTGTGCCGTACGGCGTTGGTGGCCAGTTCCGAGACGAGCAGGACGGCGTCCGCGCACAGCTCGCCCGGCAGCCGCCACGCGGTCAGCCACATGGTCATGGAGCGGCGGGCGATGGACACGCTGGAGCGGTGCGCGGGGAGTTCGAGCCAGTGCGTCCGGTCCGGGCTCCAGGTGTCTAAGAACTGGGGGGAGGTCGCGTGGGGGGACACGGTGGTCGCCTTCCGTGGGGGGCGGGAGCAGCCAGAGGCCGGGGAAGGTGAGCAAAGGGCCCAGGAGGAGGGGACGTTCCGGACGGGCCCTGCGCCGGTGAACTGCCGAACGGTCCAACTCACGTGAGGGTGACGGAGCTTGGCGTAAGGACGCTCGAGTTCGGCGGCGCGGTTCACACAAGTAACTATGCTCGCAACGTAGTTCAAGCTGCAACCGAATGCCTGATAATTTCAGCAAGCCGATATCCGGCTGGCCGCTTCAGTATGCCGCTGCCAGACTCGTGGCGGTGTCTCTCCCCAGGAGGTAGGCGTGAGCGAAGGCCGTTCGGGCGCGGGCAGCCCCAGTGCGCCCACCGTGCTGCGCATGATCCTCGGCCGGCGACTGCAGGAGCGGCGCCTGAACGCGGGCGTCTCCCTGGAGGACGCGGCCCGGGCACTGCGGGTCAAGCCGCTGACCGTACGACGCCTGGAGAAGGCGGAGGTCGGACTGCGGCCCCTCTACGTGGAGATCCTGCTGGAGACGTACGGGGCCGGCCGGCAGGAGATCGATGAGTTCATCGGTCTCGCCGAGCGGGCCAACGAGCCGGGCTGGTGGCACCCGTACCGCGATGTGCTGCCGAGCTGGTTCAGCGCCTACGTCAGCCTGGAGACCGCGGCCCGGACCCTGCGCACCTACGAGCCCCACTACGTCACCGGGTTGCTGCAGACCGCGCGTTACGCGCGCGCGGTCCTGAGCGGCGGCTTCCCGAACGACCGGGACGACGACCTGCGGCGCCGCGTCGACCTGCGGCTGCGCCGCCAGAGCCTGTTGGAGAGATCCGACGCGCCCACGCTGTGGGTGGTGCTGGAGGAGGCCGTGCTGCACCGGGTGGTGGGCGACGCCGAGGTGATGCGCGAGCAGATCGACCGGCTGCTGGAGGTGTCGGAACAGGAGCATGTCAGCGTGGACGTCGTGCCGTTCACCGCCGGCGCCCACGTCGGCGCGTGCGCCCCGTTCACCTACTTCCGGTTCGAGGAGCCGGAGCTGCCCGACATCGTCTACACCGAGATCCTCTCCGGCGCCGTCTATCTGGACCAGCGCTCCGATGTCGCGGCCCATCTGGAGGCGCACAACCGCATGTCCCTGCTGACCTCGGACAACGACAGCAGGGCACTGCTGAACCGGATGCGCAAGGAGTACTCATGACCGGCGCCCAGGGCATCGAGGGCCGTGCCCACCACCACGTCTACAACGGGATGCCCGCAGCCGACCTCGGCGAAAACGGCTGGGAGTCGCCGTGGAGCGGCCCCAACGGCGGCCAGTGCGTGCAGACGAAGCAACTGGCCGACGGGCGTGTGGCGATGAGGCAGTCGACCGACCCCGGCGGCCCCGCGCTGATCTACACCCCCGAGGAGATCGCCGCGTTCGTCGCGGGCGTCAAACGGGGTCTCGCCGACCATCTCGCGGCCGGCTGAGACCCGGGCACGGACCCCGAAAGGCGTCCGCCCACCGGCGTGATCCGCCGGACACCCCCCACGCACATCACGAAAGGCACAGGATGACCACCTCGAACGCCGCACGGGACATCGACACCAGCAGGCCGCACTCCGCCCGGATGTACGACTACTACCTCGGCGGCAAGGACCACTTCGACGTGGACGAGCAGGCCGCGGAGACGGTGGCGTCGGTCTACCCGGGCATCTTCGTGTGCGCCCGGGAGAACCGCGCGTTCATGCACCGGGCGACCCGGGTCCTCGCGCGCGAGCACGGCATCCGCCAGTGGCTGGACATCGGCACCGGCATTCCCACCGAACCCAACCTGCACCAGGTCGCCCAGTCCGTGGTCCCCGACGCACGCGTGGTCTACGCCGACAACGACCCGCTCGTCCTGAAGTACGCGGAGCGGCTGATGCGCAGCACGCCCCAGGGCCGTACGGCCTATGTCCACGGTGACGTGAACGACCCCGGCGCGCTGCTCGACGCGCCCGCCCTGGCCGAGGTGCTCGACCTGAGCCGGCCGGTGGCCCTGTCCCTCAACGCGCTCATGCACTTCGTCACCGACGCGCAGGACCCGTACGGCATCGTGGGCCGGCTGCTGGACGCCCTGCCCTCGGGCAGCGCGCTGGCCCTCAGCCACTGCACGCCCGACTTCGATCCGGTCACCTGGCAGAAGGTCACCGACATCTACACGGGCGCGGGCACGCCGGTGCGGTTCCGCTCGCAGCAGGACGTCACCCGCTTCTTCGACGGGCTCGACCTCCTCGACCCCGGCGTCACGGTCGGCCACCGCTGGCGTCCGGACGGCGCCGTCGAGGCCACGGACGCCACCGTCAGCCTGTGGACGGGCGTCGGCATCAAGCCTTGACCGGTCCGCCGCATCGGCTCGCCGACACACCATCCGTTCGAGGAGGAGTTGCACATGCACGGCACGGGCGCCCTGGGTCACGTCGTCGCGGACGCCTACGCGCTGGGCGACGGCGACTGGGCCATGGAACCTGTCGCCCGTGGGGCGCTCGGACAGATCTGGAAGCTGACGCGGAAGCACGCGCCGAACGGCGCGTCGGGCAGCCCCGCGGTCCGTCCGGCGGACGGTCCCGCGGACGGCGGCCTGTCGGACGGGCCGGCGTGGGCGGTGAAGGAGTTGCTCTTCGACGGTGACGAAGAGCAGGTTCTGCGGGAGTCCGAGCTGCGCGATGCCGCGGAGCGGCTGGGCATCGCCTCTCCGCGGCTCTTCTCGGACCGTGCCGGCGCCTGCCTCACACGGCTGGGCGGCTCACCCGACGGGCCCTGGGTGAAGCTGTACGAGTGGGTCGACGGAGTCCGGGCGGACGCGTCCGATCCGGAGGTCCTCAGCTGGTGCGGCCGGACGCTCGCCGCCCTGCACCGGGCCGGGGCGGAGGCGAGCGGGACGCCCGATCCCTGGTACGAGCGGTGCCCCTCGCCCGCCGAGTGGGCGGAGCTGCACTCCCAGGTGCGGCGGGCCGGCGTGCCGTGGTCCGACGCCCTGGGCCGGTTCGTCGCCTCGGATGCCGGGGAGCTCGCCCGCCACGTCACCGCGTCCGTCACCGAGGGCGTCCCGGCCGACGGCGAGGAGGTGGTGATGTCGCACCTCGACGTGAAGCCCCAGAACGTGCTGGTGGGGACGCGCGGGCCGGTTCTCCTCGACTGGGACAACGCCGGGCCGACGTCGGCGGGGCGCGAACTCGCGCAGGCCGTGTTCGTGTGGTCCGGCGGGAACGACTTCCACGCCGGGTCCGCCCGGCGGCTGGTGCGCGCGTACCGGGAAGCCGGGGGCCGCCCCGTGCTCAGGGGCCTGGGCTCGTTCTCCATGCTCTTCGCCACGGCCCTGAACTACGTCCGCGTGCAGGCCGAGTGCGCGATCGACCCGACGGTGACGCCGGCGCAACGGGAGTTCGCGAGCGGTCAGGTCGTCGCCTCGCTGCGGGATCTGCCGGATCCGGCAGCCGTCGCACGGCTGGCGCAGTGTCTGGAGTCCGCGGGGTGACGGCAGCCGGCCGGGCAGGGGGTGGGACGCCGGTCAGCGGTCCGTCGGCGGCAGTCGGTCCAGGCCCGTGTCGCGCAGAATGCGCTCGACGGTTTCGCCGAGGGCGCTGTCCGCGCCGATGACTGTCTCGGCCCCGCCCGGCAGCAGATCCAGGGGACGGTACCAGTCGCGCAGGTCCGCCTCGCCCACTTCGTGCGCGATCGGCTTGAGGGCATGGCGCCGGAGGGTCTCGGCGAACGGCACGTCGAGGTAGTAGGCGTGGGTGGGGCCGCGGTGGTCGGCGCGCAGCCGGGCGAGCATGGCGCCGTAGTGGTCGGCGTACATGAGGCCCTCGAGGACGACGTGGTAGCCGGCGTCCAGGGCGTAGCGGGCGACGGCGTCGATCAGCCCGATGTTCGCGGCCCCGGGCCGGTCGCGCTCGCGCAGCACGACCCGGCGGAGGTTGTCCTGCCCCACGAGGGCCAGACCGCGGCCGAACCGGTCGCGCAGGGCCGCCGCGACCGACGACTTGCCCGAGGCGCTGTTGCCGCGCAGCACGACCAGCCGGGTCTCACGGGTGCCTGCCTTCACGGCGGCCACGGTACCGGTAGCGGTCCCGAGCCCCCGACGGTCGGGGCGCCGGCCCGTGGGCCGTGCGCCGGCCCGGTCGCCGGACCGCGCGACGACGACGCAGGGGAGCACTTTTCCGCCACACCGGGCAATTGTGCCGATAGGCCGCTGGAGCCGAACGAAAATGTTAACTGGTGTCCGTAACATGGCCGTTGGGACGTAAGTTGTGGCTCGACCTGCTCACGCCACGGCTGAAAGACGGACGCACCTCATGACCGACCATGTATCCACGCCCGGACCGGCGGCCCCTCAGAAGATCGACACGACGGTGCCGCACTCGGCCCGCATCTGGAACTACTGGCTGGGCGGGAAGGACAACTACCCCGTCGACGAGCAGGCCGGCGACGCTTACACCGCCGTGTTCCCCGGCATCGTCACCATCGCCCGCAGCAGCCGCGCCTTCCTGCGCCGCAACATCACCTTCCTCGTCACCGAGGCCGGCATACGCCAGTTCCTCGACGTGGGGACCGGCCTGCCGACCGCCGAGAACACCCACGAGGTCGCCCAGGGCCTGGCCCCCGAGACGCGGATCGTCTACGTCGACAACGACCCGCTGGTCCTCGCCCACGCCCGCGCCCTGCTCACCTCCACCCCGCAGGGCGCGACCGCGTACGTCGACGCCAACGTGCTGGACCCCGAGCGCATCCTGGCGGCGGCCGCCGAGACGCTGGACTTCACCCGCCCCACGGCGCTCATCCTCAGCAACATCCTGGGCCATGTCGCCGACTACGACGAGGCCCGCTCCGTCGTCACCCGGCTGATGGCCGCCCTGCCCTCCGGGAGCTACCTGTCCGTCAACGACGGCTCGCGGGGCGTGGACCCGGTCTTCGAGCAGGCCCAGGACGCGTACAACGAGAGCGGCGCGGTCCCGTACAACCTGCGCACGGTCGACGAGATCACCGCGTACTTCGACGGCCTGGAGCTGCTGGAGCCCGGAGTCGTCTCGGTCCCGCTGTGGCGCCCGGAGGCCGCCTCCCCGGCCCCGGCCGTGATCGGCGAGCACGGCGGCCTCGCCCGCAAGCCGTAGCGGACGGCCGGACCGCCGGGCGGAGCGGGCCGGGCGAACGGACCTCGCCTCCGCCGCGACAGCCCGTCAGGGCATCGCGGCGGGGGCGACGGGCCGTCACCCGGCCGGAGCGCGTCGCGGACGTGCCCCGGGGCCGCTCACAGCAGTCGTCGGATGTCGCCGCGGACCCGGTAGAAGCCACCGGCCGCCGAATGCAGGGCGTCCACCACGTACCGCGCCCCGGGCTCGCGTATCTCACGCGGGAACTGCACGTTCCACGACGTGTCATAGCCCTCGGAGACCACGTGCACCCGGACGCGGCCGCCCTCCCGGACGCACTCGACGACGACGGCGCCGACGGGCGCCTGGGCGACCGTCGCCACCGCGCTCACGGCGGTGGCCGGCGCGTAGGTCGGCAGGGCCGCGGCGAGCTTCACGTCCCGGGCCACCGGCACGGTGCCCTGCTGCGCCGCGGAGACGGCCGTCTCGCTCGCGTCCACGCAGACCAGCGAGCCGTCCGTGGTCACCAGGTACAGCCGTTCGTCGTGGTATTGCATCGACAGGGCCGAGCCGCCGCCGGTGCCGAGCTTCCACAGGCGCGTGCCGTCCCGGTCGAAGCAGTAGACGGACGACGACGCGTCACCCGCGAACACGAACCGGCCGCCGGGCGAGGTGGCGCACGAGTACACCGCGCTGTCACAGCCGTACGTGGCCTCGATCGCGCCGGTCGCCTTCGACAGCCGCTGGACCACCCGGTGCGCGGTGCCCGCGTACACGGCGTCGTCCTCCTGCCAGCCGAAGAGGACGCCGCCGCGGGTGGGCGTGTGCCAGAGCTCGCCGCCGCCGTCGGGCGCGTAGGCGGTGACGCCCCGGTGGTGGCCGTGGTAGACGCCGCGGTCGTCGGCGCGGACCATCCAGGCGTGCTCGCCCTGGCTGCGGCGGGCCCACTGGTGCTCGTCCTCGTGGTCGATGACGGTGAGCCGGCCGCCCCGGTCCGAGACGTTCAGCACGCCCTCGTGGATGTCCAGCCAGAAGATGTCGACGTCGGCCGTGATGTCGTAGGCCGCGAACGGCAGCTTGGACGACAGGTCGTACACCTTGCCGTCGTCGCAGCCGGCGTAGATCCAGAAGTCGTCGGCGACCAGGCACTTCACGCCGTCAGGCAGGTTGAACCGGGCGAGGACGCCGCCTTCGTGGTCCAGGGTGTAGACGTCGCCCGCCTGGTTGCCGACCCAGCAGTGGTCGTCGTCGACATGGATGCCGAAGGCGGAGGAGCCGGTGCGGAACCGCCACAGCACCGGAGCGACCGCACGCGCCGTGGACGGCGCCGACGCGACCTGACGGCGCGTGACCGCGCGGGGGGCGCGCTGCCCGGCGACGGCCGGGGCATAGCCCTTGCGGACCTTCTCCCCGACCTTCTTCGCGGCGGCGGCGCGCGCCTTGTCGGCGGTGGGGAACGCGGTCGTCTGCACCTGGCCCGTGGCGCCGATCCGCCCGTACCGCACCGTCACCACCGTGCCGTCGACGGTGACTTCGTAGAACTTGTGCGCGCTCCCGTCGTCCTGCGACAACTCCAGATACGTCGTGGACAGCGTGCTGGACCCGGCAGACATGACACACCCCTCCCCAGGCGGGCCCGCGGCCGTTCCGGCGAGTCCCACTGATCGAACCGTAGGCGCAGGCACTGACATCGAGGCGCCGCGCGGGCCCCGGTGACGGCCCGGGCGCGCCGGGCGGCGCCGTCAGTCCTCGGCGTCCTTCCCCGGGCGGCCGGGCGGGGCCTCGCCCGCGGTGAGGTGTTCCAGGACCTCGACCAGTTCCTGACAGGCGCGTTCCACGGAGCGGCGGGTGTTGCGCTGCTCGGTGATCACCGCGGACAGGAGCAGGGCGGTCAGGGCCATCGTCCCGTTGAAGGCCTGGAGTTTGATCATCACCTCGATCCGGGTCAGACCCTCGAAGGGCCCGACGGCGTCCGTCGCGGCGACCGTGGCCAGCACCGAGGTGAACAGGGCGCACAGCATGCTGCCGGCGAGCTGGAAGCGCAGCGCCGCCCAGATCAGCAGCGGGTAGACCAGGAACAGGAGGCTGACGGAACTCCGCGTGGCGAGCGGGACCAGGACGCAGGCGCTGAGGGCCAGTCCCGTGGCCTCCTTCCAGCGCGACAGGTCCAGGGGCAGGCGCATCGAGAACAGCATCAGCAGCACCGGGGTGACGAGCAGCACGCCCATCGCGTCGCCGACCCACCAGGCGAGCCAGACCGGCCAGAAGCTGTGCGCGCCGAGACGGTCGGTGAGCAGCAGCAGACCGACTCCCACGGTCGCGCTCACCAGCATCGCGGTGAGCGCGCCCAGGAACACCAGTGCGAGGCCGTCGCGCAGCCGGGCCAGGTCGTTGCGGAAGCCCACCCTGCGCAGCAGGAGGTAAGCGCACACCGGGGCGGCGGTGTTGCCCACCAGATTGCCGATCACCACGGGACGCAGCGAGGTCAGGGACATGATGACGAACAGAGCCCCGAGGGCGATGCCCGGCGCGCAGCGCAGCCCGAAGAGCAGCAGGCAGGCCACCGCGACGCCGGTGGGCGGCCAGATGGGGGTGAACACCGCGCCCTCGACGACGAGCTCCCGCATGAGGCCCAGCCGGCCCGCCGCGTAGTAGCAGAGGGCGACGGCCAGCGTCAGCGCGACGAAGCCGGCCGCCCGGCGCAGATCCTCGGTACCCACCACGCTGCCATCAGACACCGGCTGGGCGTCCTCTGCGAGGCGGGAGGCCCCCGTGTCCGGCCTTGAAGGACGGCGCCTCCCGCGACCGCCCCCTACAGCGGTACGCGGGGCACTTCCGGCGCCACCAGCCCGTCGTGTCCCACCACCAGCACCGCCGCGTCGTCCTCGTGCCCGACCCGCTCGGCGCCCTTGATCACCGCGGCGGCGAGCGAGCCCGCCTCCATGCCCGCGACGGCGGCTATGCCCGCGAGCCGTACGACCTGGTCGAGCCCCTCCTCGACGCTCAGCGTCGGCCCTTCGACGACACCGTCCGTGAGCAGGACGAACATCCCGCCCTTGGTGAGCCGGTAGCGGGTGACGGGATAGTCCGAGCCCTCCTGGACCCCCAGCGGCGGTCCGCCCTCGTCCTCGGCGACGCCGGACTTGCCGTCCGCGGTGGCCCACACACAAGGGATGTGGCCCGCCCGGGCGCTCTCGAGGACTCCGGTGGCGGGATCGAGCCGCATGAACGTGCAGGTCGCGAAGAGATCGCTGCCGAGCGAGAGGAGCAGGTCGTTGGTCCGGGCGAGCAGCTCGCCCGGCTCGCCGGTCACGGAGGCGAGGGCGCGCAGTCCGGCCCGGACCTGGCCCATGAAGGCGGTCGCCTCAATGTTGTGGCCCTGGACGTCACCGATGGACAGGCCCACCCGCCCGTCCGGCATGGCGAAGGCGTCGTACCAGTCGCCGCCCACGTTGAGGCCGTGGCAGGCGGGCGCGTACTGCACGGCCAGCCGGAAGCCGGGACCGGTGGGCAGGTCGCGGGGCAGCATGCCGCGCTGCAGGGCGAGGGCCAGCTCGACGCGGGAGCGCTGCTGCTCCGCGCGCTCACGCGCCTGGGCGGTCAGCGAACCGAGTCTGGCCAGCAGCTCGTCGCCGTCGTCCGTGGTGCGCTTGCGGGACATGATCACTCCGGCGGGGACGGCAGCTCGTCGGGGAGGACGACCCTTTCGGGCAAACCCTCACATTTTACCTTTAGAGGATGATAGCGGTCGCGAGGTGAGGCCCGACAGGCCGACCGGGCCGGAGCGCGCCCGCCGACCCCGGCGCGGCCCACGCCCCCCGCGGAACACGGGAGGGCGTGGGAGCACCGGCGGGCCCGCCGGACGGCGCCGCCCCAAGGTCCCCGTCCCCGCGTCCCCGTGTTCCCGCGTCCCCGTGGTCCTGCGGGTGCTCAGCCGCCGAGCGCCGCGTCGACCACGTCCTTGGCCTCGTCCTGGACCCGGCGCAGGTGGTCGGGGCCGAGGAACGACTCGGCGTAGATCTTGTAGACGTCCTCGGTGCCCGACGGGCGGGCCGCGAACCAGGCGTTCTCGGTGGTCACCTTGATGCCGCCGATGGACGCGCCGTTGCCGGGCGCCTCGGTGAGCACGGCGGTGACGGCCTCGCCGGCCAGGGTGTCGGCGGTGACCTGCGCGGGCGAGAGCCTGCCCAGGAGTGCCTTCTCCTCCCGGGTGGCCGGTGCGTCGATGCGCGCGTAGGCGGGAGCGCCGAAGCGGTCGGTGAGCGCGGTGTAGTGCTCGGACGGGGTCTTCCCGGTGACCGCCGTGATCTCGGAGGCCAGCAGCGCCAGGATGACGCCGTCCTTGTCGGTCGTCCAGACGGAGCCGTCGCGGCGCAGGAAGGACGCGCCCGCGGACTCCTCGCCGCCGAAGCCGAGCGAGCCGTCCACCAGGCCGTCCACGAACCACTTGAAGCCGACGGGCACCTCGACCAGCCGGCGCCCGAGGTCACCGGCGACGCGGTCGATCATGGAGGACGACACCAGCGTCTTGCCGACGCCCGCGCCCGCGGGCCACTGCTCGCGGTGCGCGTAGAGGTAGGCGATGGCCGCGGCCAGGTAGTGGTTGGGGTTCATCAGGCCCGCGTCGGGAGTGACGATGCCGTGCCGGTCGGCGTCGGCGTCGTTGCCCGTGGCGATGTCGAACCGGTCGCGCCGGCCGATGAGGGAGGCCATGGCGTACGGCGACGAGCAGTCCATGCGGATCTTGCCGTCCCAGTCCAGCGTCATGAATCGCCAGGTGGGGTCGGTCAGCGGATTGACCACCGTCAGGTCGAGGCGGTGCTGCTCGGCGATCCTGCCCCAGTAGGCGACCGAGGCCCCGCCCAGGGGGTCGGCGCCGATGCGCACGCCGGCGGCGCGGATCGCGTCCAGGTCGAGGACTTCGGGAAGGTCGGCGACGTACACGCCGAGGAAGTCGTACCGCTCCGTCGTGGGTGCGGCGAGGGCCCGGGCGTAGGGGACGCGCCGGACGTCCTTCAGACCGGACGCGATGATCTCGTTGGCCCGGTCCTGGATCCAGGAGGTGGCGTCGGAGCCCGCCGGCCCGCCGCTCGGCGGGTTGTACTTGAAGCCGCCGTCGGCGGGCGGATTGTGCGAGGGGGTGACCACCACGCCGTCGGCGAGGGCGGCGGTGCGCCCGCGGTTGTGGGTCAGGATCGCGTGCGACACGGCGGGCGTGGGCGTGTAGCCGTCGGCGCTGTCGATGAGCACCGTGACGCCGTTGGCCGCGAACACCTCGAGGGCGGTGACCCGGGCCGGCTCGGACAGGGCGTGGCTGTCGGCGCCGAGGAAGAGGGGACCGTCGGTGCCCTGCGCTGCCCGGTACTCGCAGATGGCCTGGCTGGTGGCCGCGATGTGGTCCTCGTTGAAGGCGGTGTTGAGTGACGATCCGCGGTGCCCCGAGGTGCCGAACGCCACGCGCTGCGCCGGGTCGGCCGGGTCGGGGTGCAGCGCGTAGTACGCGGTGACCAGCCGGGCGACGTCGACGAGATCCTCGGGGTCCGCCGTCCGGCCCGCTCGCTCGTGCTGCATGTGCCCGCTCCTCCACGTCGGTCGACCATTGCCGTGCGGTCCCATCTTCCCTCGTGGGAGCGGCCGTCCGCGAGTACGGGCCGGTTTTCCGCGGCCGGCGGGCGCGCGCTCAGCGTCGACGGCCGCGCACCGACCAGCCGCTGCCGACGCCCGCGACGTGGAGGGCGAGCGCGGTCAGGCCGAGGAGCATCAGGTTGGTGGAGGTGAAGGTGTCGTTGGTGGAGATGTCCGCCGCGTTGATCAGGAAGGCGATGAAGAACAGCACTGCCGAGACGATGGCGACCACGGGGTCCGTCCTTTCGGGTGGGGGCTCCTTCGGGGGAGCCGCTGTTCTGCGCATGCCCCCGACGGGGCTCCGAACACCGGTGGTTCCGGGAGGTGTTCGGCGCGGCGATCTGAGTAGCGGTACTCAGGCGTGGCCGGTCGTGACCCACGACACTGAGGCTCCGACCGCCCTTACGGAGAGGCACTCTCGTGTTCAGCCGAGCTGTCATCGCCCTGACGCCGCTCTTCGGGCGGCTCACCGTCACCAGTGAGATCAAGCTGCGTCTGCCCGCGGGCACCATTTTCGTGGCCAACCACGACTCCATGGCCGACCCCGCGGTCGTCATGACCGCCCTGCGGCGGTTCGAGCTGGACCCGGTGGTCATGGCGACCGCGGGACTGTGGCGCATACCGCTGCTCGGCCGGGCGCTGACCCGGGAGGGACACATCCCGGTCCACCGCCGCACGACGCACGCGGCGCTGGCCCTCGACGCCGCCGCCGAGGCGCTGGCCGGCGGGCGGCACGTGCTCCTGTACGGCGAGGGCGGGCTGCCGCGCCGCAGGGACGCCGCGGCGACCGCGCCCGAACCGTTCCGCACCGGGCTGGCCCGTCTGGCGCAGACGACCGGCGCCCTGGTCGTGCCGGTGGGCCATGCGGGCGCCCGGCGCATCGCCTCGGGCTCGGCCGCGAAGCAGCTGGCGGGCACGTTGACGGCGCCGGTCCGGCGCCCGCACTGCCACGTTCACCTGGGCGCGCCGCTGCGGCTGCCCGCGGAGACCGAGCGCGGGACGACGGCCGCCCGGCTCGCCGTCACCACGGCGTGGCGTACCGCGGCCCGGGCCGTGGGCGAGCACCCGAGGTGACCGGACGCTCCCGGAGACGGAGCCGCCCCGAGTCGGCCTGCGGTCCGCGATGTCGCCCAGCAGCCATGCTCGGCGCGACCGGCCCCGGACGGGGCACGGCGAGGGCGGACGCACCTCGCCGTGGTGTCCTCACGGGGCGGCGCGGGCGTGTCCGGCGTCAGTGCGCCCCGGGCGGCGGGGCCGTGCTCTGCCGATGCACGAGCCGCGTCGGCACCAGCGTGGTCCCGTGCTCGGCGCCGTCCGGGCGCATCTTGCGCAGCACGGCCTGGACGCAGAGCCGGCCCACCTCGGCGAAGTCCTGGTGCAGGGTGGTGAGCGGGGGCAGGAAGGAACCCGCCTCGGGGATGTCGTCGAAGCCGATGACGCTGACGTCCTCGGGCACCCGGCGGCCGCCTTCGTGCAGGGCCCGGAGCAGCCCCAGGGCCATCTGGTCGTTGGCCGCGAAGACGGCCGTGCACTCCTCGCGGGCCGCGAGCTCGCGACCGGCCACGTACCCGGATTCCGCCGACCAGTCGCCGCGGACCAGGGGCGGGGCAGGGCGGCCCGCCTCGGTGAGAGCGGCGCGCCAGGCGTCCGCACGACGCTGGGCGGCGAACGAGCCCTCCGGTCCGCCCAGGTGCCAGACGGTGCGGTGGCCGAGGTCGAGGAGGTGCTGGACGGCGGTGCGGGTGCCGCCGGCCTGGTCGGTGTCGACGACCGTGTAGTGGTCACCGGCGTCGGAGTCCACCACGACGACCTGGACGTGCGGCGGGAGTTTGACGGTCGCCGCGTCGAGCAGATGCACCTCCATGATGACGATCACCGCGTCGACGGCCAGCTCCTCCAGCCGGGAGAACGCGCCGCGCACCTCGTCGGAGGTGGGGACGGCCACCGGGAGCAGCGTCACCGCGTAGCCCTCTTCCGCCGCCGAGGTGGCGATCGCCTCCAGAGTGCGTACGTTGCCGGTGGTGGACAGCGTGAACGTGATGACGCCTATCGTGCGGAACTCCCCGCGCTTGAGGGCCCGGGCGGCGCTGTTGGGCCGGTAGCCGAGTTCCTTCATGGCCTCGAGCACCTGCTGCCGGGTCTCCTCGTTCACCCCGGCGTACCCGTTGGAGACCCGGGACACCGTCTGCGAGGACACCCCCGCGAGCCGCGCGACGTCCGCCATGGAGGCCGTGGCCCGCGCCCGCCGTGAGCCCTTCGCCGGTGTTCTTTCGGCCATGTCCACCCCGTGTGTCCGCCTCTCTGTCTGCTCGGCTGTCACAGTCTCCCCGGAGGACTCTTGACCATCGTTATCGGGGCAGTGTAGACATGCCGTCATCAGATGTTTACGTAAACATAACAGCTTGTACAGCCCTCTTGCGTGGCTGATGTTTACGCAAACATCATGGTGGCGGTGGAGCGACCGGAAATCTCCGCGCACCACCACCGGTTCCAGGACTGGACGAGCGAGGAACTACATGACGACGCTGCAACCGCCGGTGGCCGCCGAGCCGCGGCCGGCACCGCCTCCGGCGAAACGGGACCGCCGCTCCTGGACCGGGTGGGGTTTCCTCGGTCCGTTCGTGGCCGTGTTCGCGCTGGTCTTCCTGGCCCCGATCGTGTATTCGATCTACCTCAGCCTCTTCCGCAACCAGCTCATCGGCGGAAACCAGTTCGTCGGCCTGGACAACTACACCCGGGCCCTGCAGGACGACGCCTTCTGGGGCGCCGTCGGCCGGGTAGCGCTCTTCCTGGCCGTCCAGGTGCCGCTCATGCTCGGCATCGCCCTGCTGGTCGCGCTGGCACTGGACAGCGGCCGGCTCTACGGCAAGAGCTTCTTCCGGATCACGATCTTCCTGCCGTACGCCGTGCCCGCCGTGGTGGCCACCCTGATGTGGGGCTTCATGTACGGCACCAAGTACGGCCTGGTGGGCGACATCAACTCCGCGTTCGGTGTCACCCTGCCCGACCTGCTCTCCCCCGGCTGGGTGCTCGCCTCCATCGGCAACATCGTGACCTGGGAGTTCGTCGGGTACAACATGCTGATCTTCTACTCGGCGCTGCGCGTCGTGCCCACCTCGCTCTACGAGGCGGCGGAGATCGACGGCGCCGGCCAGTTGCGGATCATCCGCTCGATCAAGCTGCCCGCGATCCGGGGAGCGATCGTCATCGCCACGATCTTCTCGATCATCGGCAGCTTCCAGCTCTTCAACGAGCCGAGCATCCTGCGTCCGCTGGCACTGAACTCCATCACCACGGACTTCACGCCGAACTTCTACACGTACTCGCTCTCGTTCAACGGCCAGCAGCACAACTACTCGGCGACGGTGGCCATCATCATGGGCGTCATCACGATGGTCGTCGCCTACGCCGTCCAGCTGCGCGGCATGCGCAAGGAAGCGTGACCCGATGAGCACCTCTGTCACCGCCTCCCCCGCGAAGAGCGCCGCGCCCAGGCTGCGGACCCCGCGCAAGAAGCACACCCCCGGCAAGCCGAAGCGCAATGTGCTGCTGACGGTGCTGATGGCCCTGATGGTCCTCTACACCGTGGTCCCGCTGATCTGGCTGATCATCAACTCGACGAAGACCCAGTCCGGCCTGGCCGACTCCAACGGCCTGTGGTTCGCCCACGACTTCGCCCTGTGGGACAACGTCCGGGACACCTTCACCTACCACGACGGCATCTTCGGCCGCTGGCTGCTGAACACCCTGCTGTACGTGGGACTCGGCGCGGGCGGCGCGACCCTGCTCGCCGTGCTCGGCGGGTACGCGCTGGCGAAGTTCCAGTTCCCCGGCAGGCGCGCCGTGTTCGCCGTGGTGATCGGCGCGGTGGCCGTGCCCGGTACGGCGCTTGCGGTGCCCACCTTCCTGATGTTCAGCAAGATGGGGCTGACCGACACCCCCTGGGCGGTCATCATCCCGTCGCTGGTGTCGCCGTTCGGCCTCTATCTGATGTGGGTGTTCGCCGCGGAGGCGATCCCGACCGAGCTGCTGGAGGCGGCCCGGATGGACGGGGCGAGCGAGGTGCGGACCTTCTTCCAGGTCGCGCTGCCGCTGCTGGCCCCCGGGATCGTGACCGTGCTGCTGTTCACCACGGTCGCCACCTGGAACAACTACTTCCTCCCGCTGATCATGCTGAAGGACCCGAACTGGTACCCGCTGACGCTGGGTCTGAGCGCCTGGAGCTCCCAGGCACAGACCATCGGCGGTGACGTGATCTTCAACCTGGTGATCACGGGGTCCCTGCTGACGATCCTTCCGCTGATCGCCGCCTTCCTGTTCCTCCAGAAGTACTGGCAGTCCGGCCTCGCCGCCGGAAGCGTCAAGGAGTGACGTGGAAGGCCCCCCGAGCCCCACATTTAAGCCTTACCAGCACCACCCCCACCCTCACCTGTCCCACCCACGAAGAAGTGGAAGCCCCATGCGCAGAACAACGAGCCGCATCCTGCGCGGCATCGCCCTCGTCTCCACCCTGGCCCTGGGCGTCACCGCCTGCGGCGGCTCGGACGACGACTCCGACACCAAGGCCGTCTCCGCCGGCGACATCCAGGCAGCCCTGGACAAGGGCGGCGACATCACGGTCTGGGCCTGGGAGCCCACCCTGAAGACCGTGGCCGCGGACTTCCAGAAGAAGTACCCGAAGGTCAAGGTCAACCTGGTCAGCGAGCGCTCCGGCGACAAGCACTACACCGCGCTGTCCAACGCGATCTCGGCCGGCAAGGGCGTCCCGGACGTCGCCCAGGTCGAGTACTTCGCGCTCGGCCAGTACTCCCTGACCAAGGGCCTGACCGACCTGGCCCCCTACGGCGCCGACAAGCTCGCCTCGAAGTACACGCCGGGCCCGTGGAACGCGGTCAGCGACGGCGACAAGGTCTACGGCCTGCCGATGGACTCGGGCCCGATGGCGCTGTTCTACAACAAGACGGTCTTCGACAAGTACAAGATCGCCGTCCCCACCACCTGGGACGAGTACCTGGACGCGGCCCGCAAGCTCCACAAGGCCGACCCGAAGGCGTACATCACCAGCGACCTCGGCGACGCGGGCCTCACCACCTCCCTGCTGTGGCAGGCCGGTTCGCGCCCGTACAAGGTCGACGGCACCAAGCTCGGCGTCAACTTCGACGACGCCGGCGCCAAGAAGTACGAGACGGTCTGGCAGCAGCTGATCAGCGAGAAGCTGCTCGCCCCGGTCAACGGCTGGACCGACGACTGGTACAAGGGCCTGGGCGACGGCACCATCGCCACCCTGGCCACCGGCGCCTGGATGCCCGCCAACTTCGCCACCGGCGTCCCGAACGCCAAGGGCCAGTGGCGCGCGGCGCCGATGCCGGCCTGGACCAAGGGCGACAAGGCGAGCGCGGAGAACGGCGGCAGCTCGCTGGCCGTCCCGACGCTGGCCAAGAACAAGGAACTCGCCTACGCCTTCACCGAGTACGCCAACTCCGGCGCCGGTGTCGCCACCCGCATCAGCGAGGGCGCCTTCCCCGCCACCAAGGCCGAGCTCGAGTCGCCGGCGTTCCAGAGCAAGAAGTTCGACTACTTCGACGGCCAGGAGGCGAACAAGATCTTCGCCGACTCCGCCGCGAACGTGGCGAGCGACTGGTCGTACCTTCCGTTCCAGCCGTACGCCAACTCGATCTTCAACGACACGGTCGGCAAGGCGTACGTCTCCGGCACCAAGCTGGCCGACGGTCTGAAGGCCTGGCAGGACGCCTCGGTCAAGTACGGCGAGGAGCAGGGCTTCACCATCCAGAAGTAGTCGAGAAGCAGTCGACCGCGAAGCGGTCGGCACAGCACCAGCACAGCAGTAAACGCCGGGCGGCGCGGCACCCGTG
>NZ_JBMNDR010000129.1:0-16876 GCF_052543235.1 Streptomyces sp. SAS_272
GGACTCGGGCTCCTGTTTCGTCGTGATGCAGGATCCGGAGGGCAACGAGTTCTGCGTTCACTGAGCTCAGCGCCGTCGGTCCCCTTCACAGCGCGTTTCAGCATTGTCCCTGCTCAGCCCTTCCCTCCAGAAGAGCTACACGGATGAATAGTCTGGAAGTCGGCATTGTCGGGCTCGGTGACGAATCGGCGGCTCTCCGGCTGGAGGCGCACCGGACCGAGTTGATCGGCTACTGCTATCGAATGCTGGGTTCGGTCTTCGATGCGGAAGATGCCGTGCAGGAGACCATGGTCCGAGCGTGGCGCGGCCTCGACCGGTTCGAGGAACGGTCGTCACTACGGTCGTGGATCTACCGCATCGCCACCAACGTCTGCCTCGACACACTCGTCGCCGGTAAGCGCCGGGCTCGCCCGATGGACCTCTCCGCCCCGACCGGCGGTGCCGCCTCACCAGGCCCTCCACTGGACGCCGGCCTGTGGATCGAACCGTGCCCGGCTGCTCTGGCCCACACGCCGGCCAACCCCGCAGAGGCAGCCGAAGCAGGCGAATCCGTGCGCCTGGCATTCATCGCCGCACTGCAGCACCTGCCGTCCAAGCAGCGCGCGACCCTCCTCCTACGGGAAGTCCTGGGCTTCTCGGCACCCCCCCCGCAGACGTCCCCACCTGACGTCACCGCGCCTGTGGCATCGATCGGCAGAGGACTCGCCGGAGGCGAGGAAGCGGGCAGCACCGTCTGGACCGGCAAGGGCGACGGCGACCAACCCACAGCTCTCTACAACGCGTCGACGGTCGTGACCGTGGGCGGTGATCCAACTCTCCTGACCGTGCGGGAACAAGGCGGCCGGGGCAGCCGGTGACGCACGGCAGTCAGGATGCGTTCAGGTATCCCGTGGCACGGTCGGGCCTCATGACAAACGAGACCTCACAGACGCCCACGCCCTCGGCGGCCGACCCCCAGGTGTCGCCCTCCGGTCGCCGATTGGGATGGAACAAGGTGCCTGAAGTCACCGTCTACTTCTGGGTCATCAAGGTGTTGTGCACGACGGTCGGCGAGACCGCGGCCGACCTGCTCAACGAGAAGGCCGGTCTCGGCTTGACCGGTGTGTCGGTGCTCATGAGCGCCCTGCTGGCGGTCGTCCTGGTGGTGCAGTTCCGTACCCCCGCCTACCGTGCGGGGGTGTACTGGCTCGCCGTCGCCCTGATCAGCGTCGTCGGCACGCTGATCAGCGACAATCTCACAGACAACATGGGCGTACCGCTGGAGACCAGCACCACCGTCTTCGCGGTTGTCCTGGCGGTCGTCTTCGTGGTCTGGTACCGGCGGGAGCGGACGCTGTCCATCCACCACATCGACACCACGAGCCGCGAGTCCTACTACTGGCTCGCCGTGCTGTTCACCTTCGCACTCGGAACTGCGGCCGGTGACCTGGTCTCCGAGCGCATGGACCTGGGCTACTGGCTCTCCGCGGTCTTGTTCGGCCTGGCCATCGCAGCGGTCGCCCTCGCGCACTTCAAACTCGGTCTGGACGCGGTGTGGAGCTTCTGGATCGCCTACATCCTCACCCGTCCGCTCGGCGCGTCCATCGGCGACTACCTCTCTCAGCCCAGCGGAGACGGCGGCCTGGGCCTGGGCACCGTCATCACCAGCGCGCTGTTCCTCACGGTCATCCTCGGCCTGGTCATCTACCTCTCGGTGACCCGCAGGGACGTGGCGCAGCCGCAGCACTCCGCCCGACACGCGGCCTGAGCAGGCAGGCTGCAGGCGTTCAGGAATGCGTTCAGGGTAACGCTGCCAAGGTCCGTTCCGGCGATCACTCTACGGAGTTCCTCGATCGCGCAGGGTGCCTGTTCGCGTCGCGGGCGGGCACCCTGCTGTTCGACCGCATGGGAGCCCCACCTTGCAGAAACCGGAAATGCTCACCGACCTCGACGTCGCGAGCACGACCAAGTCGGTCATGAAGAAACTCCCCGAGGTCACCCTTGCGTTCTGGATCATGAAGATCGCCGCGACCACCCTCGGCGAGACGGCCGGTGACCTCTTCGCACAGACCCTGAAACTTTGGCTACTTCCTCACCACGATCGCCCTGTTCATGCTTTTCGTGGTGGCCCTGGTCGTCCAGCTCAGGTCCAGCCGCTACAACCCGTTCTTCTACTGGACCGTGATCCTGTCGACCAGCATGGCCGGCACCACGATGTCCGACTTCATGAACCGGGACGCCGGGGCCAAGTACCTCTCGGGAGGCGCCACTTCACTCGGCTGGGGTCCGCAGGGCCTTGGCATGGGCTACCCGACCGGTGCCGGGATCCTCATCTCGATCCTGCTGGTCATCTTCGGCGTCTGGAAGAGGACCGGGATGACCTTCCAGATCTGCGACATCGTCACCTTCCGCGGCGAAGCCCTGTTCTGGTCGGCGATCCTCGTCTCCAACACCCTCGGCACCTCCATGGGCGACTTCCTCTCCGACAGCTCCGGTCTCGGCTACGCCGGCGGCGCCCTGCTCGTGACGGGCGTACTGGCCGTCCTCGTCCTGCTGATGACGGTGCCGGTCGTGCCGAACGTGCTGCTGTTCTGGATCGCCTTCGTCCTCACCCGTCCCCTGGGAGCCACCGCCGGTGACCTCCTGACCAAGCCGGTCACTAAGGGCGGCCTGGACCTCGGCACCGCGGGATCTTCCGCCGTGCTGCTGGCCGTTCTGGTCGGGCTGATGGCGTACGCGCAGGTGCAGGAGCGCAGAACACCGCAGATGACGGAGCCGGTCGCCCGGCGGGCCGGCTGAAGCACGTCATCCGGCGGGCAGGTCGACCAGGAAGCGTGCTCCGGGTGTGTGCTCGGGGTCGTGGGAGACCTCGCCGCCGACGGCGCGGGCCAGGCGCCGCGCGAGCGGCAGTCCCAGGCCCGCCCCGTCGTGCCCGTCGCCGGGGTCCGCGCGCCTGCCGGGCTGGAAGAGATCGTCGAGGAACTCCTCCGGTACGCCAGGACCGTCGTCGGTGACGTCGATGCGGACGCCGCCAGGCAACTGCCGTGCGGACACGGTCACCGTGGAGCCAGCATGGCGAACGGCATTGGCCAGCAGAGGGCTGACGATGCGTTCGAGGAGAGCGGAGGCGACGCCCGCCTCAAGCTGCTGGTCCGGTGCGTCGACGACGGTCTTGAGTTGTTCCCGTGGGTCGAGGTCCTCGGCCAGCCGCCGCAGCACGGGAGCGACAGCGGTGGCACCGACGGCCGTGGTGGTGTTCTGCGCGCCTTCGCGGGCGTCGTTCAACAGCGTGTCGCAGATGGTCCGCATGGACTGGGCGGCCTCCGCGATCACCTCGTGGGTGGCGTCGGTCTCGGCGGCCGAGCGCGGGCGGGCCCGCCACCAGTCGAGCGCGACGACGATCCGGGTGAGCGGGGTGCGCAGTTCGTGGGACAACTCCCCGGTCAGCTGCTGCTCGTGACGCAGCACGGTGCGGATGCGGTCCAGCAGTGCGTCCAACGAGGTGCCCAGGCGGGCCAGTTCGGCCGGCTGGTTCTCGGAGCCGAAACGCTGGTCGGAACCGACGGCGCTCCACTGGGTGGCCTGGTCGGTCATGGCGCGCACGGGGCGCAGCGCCCGCCCGACGGCCAGCCGCGTCAGCGCGTAGGTGCACGCGAGCATGACGGCGTCCAGGATCAGCGAGCCCGACAGCAGGGTGGCGGCGGAGTTGCGGTAAGGGGCGAGGTCCACGGCCGTGATGACGGTGGCGGTGCTGCGACGGCCGGACACGGGCTGGGAGCACAGGCGGACGAAAAACGGGGGTTGTCGGTGTGCACGGTCGCGCAGACCGGCCTGCCCCGCGCGGCGAGCCGGTCGGCGGCCCGGGTCAGCGCACTGTCGGCCGTGGCGGACGGTGGTTTCTCCAGCAGCCGTGTCCCGGTGTAGATCCACACGTTCGTGTCGAGCAGGCTGTCGTTGACGGTCTCCAGGACCCGCACTTGGGGCCCGCTGGTATCGACGGTGGTGGCGACGGCGGCGGCGCGGTTGCGTAGTTCGTCGTCGGCCTGGTGCTGGAGGTGTCGGTCCATCGCGGTGTTGAACACGACGGTCAGCACGGTCATCAGGAGTGCGGCGGTGGTCAGCGCCACGAGCGAGAGCCGACCGCGCAGCGTGCGGGGCGCCAGACGGCGCGCGAGCCGGTTCATGACAGCCGGTGCCCGATCCCGCGTGTCGTGGTGAGGCCGAGGCCGCTGCCCGCTTCGCGCAGCTTGCGGCGCAGTCGGCTCAGATACTGGTCGAGGGTGTTGTCGCTGACCTGCGCGCCGTCCGGCCAGGCGGCCCTGACCAGGTCGCGGCGGGACACGAGGGTCCCGCCTGCGGCCATCAGCGTGGCCAGCAGACGGAACTCCGTGGGAGACAGGTCGACGTGGACGTCGCCGACCTGCGCGCTGTGCCGGGTCGCGTCCAGGACTAAATCTCCGGCGGTGGCCACGGCCGCGGGTGCGGTCCGTTTGATTGCGGCCCGCAGCCGGGCGACGAGTTCGGCGAGATGGAACGGCTTGGGCAGGTAGTCGTCGGCTCCGGCGGAGAACCCGGACAGCCGGTCGGTGAGGTGATGGCGGGCCGTCAGGAAGATGATCGGGGCGGCGAACCCGCCCGCGCGCAGCGCCTGGCAGACGTCCCGGCCGTCCGCGTCGGGCAGCCCGACGTCCAGGACGATGGCCGCGATGTCGTCGGTGGCCAGCCGCAGGGCGGTTGCGCCGTCGGCAGCGGGCACGGGGTCGAAGTTTTCGTCGAGCAGGCCGCGACGCAGCACATCACGCAGGGCGTGATCGTCCTCGACGACCAGGATCTTGCGACGCATGGCCCTCCGTAGCCTCTTGGTCTGTGTCCCTCGTACTGGAGATGAACCCCTCGGGCAGCCACCAGGCGGCGGCGCACAGGCACAGTCCCAGCCAGCCGATGGCGAAGAGCCAGCCGCCGACGACGTCGGTGAACCAGTGCACCCCGAGGTAGACACGGGTGAGCCCGACCAGCGCGCCCCAGCAGCCGAAGACGAGAGCGAGCAGGATCCCGCCGCGCAGGGCGCGGATGTGCACGGCGATGACGAGCAGTCCTGCGGTGAGGGCGGCTGTGGTGGTATGGCCGGAGGGGAACGCCCACCCCGAGGCGTGCGTGGCCCACTCGACGTGGGCGGGACGGGGCCGGGCGACGAGCGCCATCACGCCGTACCGCGCCGCCTGCCCGGCGCCGAGGCAGACGAGGCAGAGCGCGGCGGCGACGGCCCGTCGGCGCACGGTGCGCCCGGCGATGATCCCCGCCAGCACGCAGAGGACGTACGGGATGGCGCCGGTTCCGGTGGCGGTCAGCCCGCGGGCCAGCGCCACCGCCACGTCCGGGCGGTGGCCGACGCACCAGGAGAGCAGGTCCTCGTCCCCGTACAGTGGCCGGCCGTCGCCGATCACGGTCATGGTCAGTACGCCGAACGCCGTCCACGCGCCCACGCCGACGCTGCCGGCCAGCTCGCGGAGGTCGCCGCGCTTCATGACGCCAGTACCAGCGGACGCAGCCGTGAGCCGGTGATCCGCCGGACCAGGGAATCCGGACGGCGGCGCAACGCGGTCATCGCGAGCGCCGCGAAGAGGGCTCCCACGACAACTCCGGCCGCGACGTCGTGCGGATAGTGCGCGCCGACCCAGACCCGCGAGACCGCCATCGCGCAGGCGGCCACGGCCGCGACGGCACCGAGCCGGCGCGAGACGAACAACATGGCAACCGCGGCTGCGGCGGCGATGGCCGCGTGATTGCTGGGGAAGGACCAGTCACCTGGTGCCGGACACGCCTCCAGGGTGGCCACGCGCAGTCTCTGACAGGGCCGGTCCTCGCGCACCACAAGTTTCAGGACCGCATCCACCCCATACGCCGCGACGACGACCACGGGAACGGCCAGTGCGATGAGCGCGGCCGTGGCGCTCACCCGCCGAGCCCGCCACCAGGCCACGGCCATCAGCGCCGCGAACACTGCCAGTCCGTACGTCGACCAGGCCGCCACGACGTCGTCCAGCCAGCCAGGGGAGCGGTGAGCGAGGTCCACTACGTCGGTGTAGGCGGAGCCGTCGATCGGCGCGCCGTCGAAGGCGAGGATCATCCGCGTGCCTCCTTCGCCCTGGCCGCGCGGCGGGAGCGGTACAGCTCGGCGGCAAGCGGAATCAATGACACGGCCACGATCACGGCGACCATGGGCAGCAGATAGCGATCCACATTCGGGACGGAGGAGCCCAGCGCGTATCCGCCCAGCGTCAGCCCCAGACTCCACACGAGACCGCCGACGACCTGCCACACGGTGAAGGTCCGCGCCGGAACACCCAGCGCACCCGCCATCGGATTCAGGACCGTGCGTACCACTGGCACGAACCGCGCGAGCACGATCGCCTTCGCATGCCCGTACCGCTCCAACAACTCCTCGGCCCGGTGCGCACCGTCATGCAGGCGCGGCGAGCGGCTGCGTGCGAGGAGAGCCCCTCCCGCTTTCCGGCCGAGCAGATAGCCGCACTGCGCACCAGCAAGGGCGCCCACGGCCGCGGCCACGAGCAGCGGGGCGAGCGACAGTTTCACACCGTGCTGGCCGCTCCCCGTGCACAGCAGCCCAGCGGTGAACAGCAGCGAGTCGCCGGGCAGGAAGAAACCGATCAGCAGCCCGGTTTCCGCGAACATCACCGCGCCGACTCCCAGCACACCGAAGGCGGCCAGCAGGGACTGCGCGCTCAGGACATTCACCGCGAGCTGTGAGGCTGCGAACAAGTGCGCGGTCATGAACGCGGCCCTCCCATACTGGATGTGCGGGCGCACACGAAGACGCCACCCGCATGACTACAATTCTGTAGACGGTCTACTGAACTGTAGACGACGATGGGGTGAGGATCGTTCCCATGACCGACGCGAAGGACGAACGCCGACCGGCCGGCGAACTGGAGGCCGCCGTCATGGCCGCCCTGTGGGCAGCCGACGCGGCTCTCACTCCGGGTGAGGTGCAGTCCGAACTCGCCTCCGACCTCGCCCGCACGACGGTGACGACGATCCTGTCCCGGCTGTACGACAAGGGTGTCGTCGACCGCCGTCAGCAGGGGCGCGGCTATGCCTACCACCCCGTGCAGGATGCCCCGGGCCTCACCGCCCGGCGCATGCACACCGAACTCGACCGCGACCGCGCCAGCGACCGCGAGACCGTCCTGGCCCGCTTCGTCGCCCAGCTCAATCCGGACGACGAACAGTTGCTGCGCCAACTGCTGGAGGCCGAGGATCGATGACGACCCTGCTGCTGATCCCGCTCCTGCTGCCCTTCGTGATGCCGCTGCTCGCCGGGCGAGCCCTCGACCGGCTGGCCCCCGTCACCGCTCTGTGGGCGCTCACCGCCGCTGGCCTGGTGCTGGCGGGTGCCTGTGTGGCCGCCCTGGGCTCCCTCGTTCTGACCGGACTGCTCAAACTGCCGCCGTTCGCGGCGCTCGGTGAACTCGTTCACCCCCTGCGCACGCCGTCGGACCACCTGGTCCTGCCCGTGGCCGCGATCGCCACCGGCCTGCTCACCATCGGCGTCTGGACCCTCGCCCGTTCGGCCCTGCGCCAGACGCGCGCCTTCCGCACCGCCCGTGCCGAGGCCGGCCGGCGGCCCGCCGCGGGCGACCTGTGTGTGGTCGACTCGCCCGAGCCGGACGCGTACGCCCTGCCCGGCCGCCCGCACCGCATCGTCGTCACCACCGCCATGCTGCGCAGCCTCGGTCCGGACGAGCGCGAGGCCCTCTTCGCCCACGAGCGAGCCCACAACCAGGGCGGCCACCACTACTTCCTGGCCGCCGCCGAACTCGCCGCCCACTGCCACCCCGCACTGCGTCCGGCACGCGCCGCCATCAGGCTGGCCGCGGAACGCGCCGCCGACGAAGCCGCCGCCACCGCCGTGGGTGATCGCCGCCTGCTGGCCCGGGCCATCGCCCGTGCCGCCCTCGCCGGCCAGACCGCGCGCTCCGCCCGCCCGGACTTCGCCCCCGCCGCGACCACCGGTCCTGTTCCCCGGCGCGTCGCGGCGCTCCTCGCCGCTCCCGCGGGACACGCTCGGCGGTCGGTGTGCTGGGCCGTCCTCCTCCTCGCCGCCTGCGCGGTCCTGTCGGCCACCGCCGCGACGACCGGCGCCCTCGCCTTCCACCATGACGTCGAGGTCGCTCAGGGCGAAGAGCCCCGCTGATCGTTCCCGTACCCGGCTGCCCCGCGGTCTTGGCCGCCCCACCCGCGGTCCTCGCCGCATTCGTGGTCGCCTTCGGCGACTCCAAGCCCGCCGACGCCCAAGAGGTGGTCGTCTCCGAGACGGTGTACGGCAACGGCTTCACCGCACCCAGACCGAGCCGGCATTCTCCGTGATCCTCTGCAGCGAGGGCCCAGGGGACGACCGTCGACCGCTCCCAGTCGGCGAAGAGCACGACGACACGGGAGGCCGCGCTGACCTCAGCGCACACACGAAGACCCCCCGGTGAGCGTCAGGGAAGTCACAGGGGTCGCCTTAGCCTGAGTTGCAACTTCCGCCCGTGCGCAGGAGGCTGTGCTCACCACTACTGACCTTGCTGGCGGGATGGGGTCTGTCAAACGAGTGGTGTAACTGGGGTAGTGAGGGTTACTGCCTGGCTGCCGAGAGGCGGCCGTCGAAGGTGATGTCGAAAGCGTTCAGTGCGGTCTTCCAGCGCATGGTCCAGCGGGCCTGGCCCTTGCCGGTGGGATCGAGGGACATGATCGCCATGTAGACGCACTTCAACGCGGCCTGCTCGTTGGGCAAGTGTCCCCGGGCTTTGACCGCTCGCCGGATGCGAGCGTTGACCGATTCGATCGCGTTGGTGGTGCAGACGATGCGCCGGATCTCAGTGTCGAACCGCAGGAAGGGGGTGAACTCCTCCCAGGCGTTCACCCACAGTTTCACGATCGCCGGATACTTCCTGCCCCAGGCAGCGGCGAACTCGGCGAATCGGTCCAGGGCGGCCTCCTCGGTCGCAGCGGTGTAGACGGGCTTGAGCAGACGCGCGATCTTGTCCCAGTCCTGGCGGGCGGTATAGCGGAAAGAGTTCCGCAGCAGAGGAGATCGAGGCGTTCGTGCCCTTGGAGTCGGTGGACCCGATCCGCATCGCGGAGGGCTACTACCTGCAGCCCGCCGGGCAGGTCGCAGCCAAGCCCTACAAGCTGCTGCGCCTGGCCCTGGCGCGGTCGGCGAAGGTCGCGGTCGCCAAGTACGCGTGGTCGGGCCGCGAGCGCCTGGGTCTGCTGCGGGTGCGCGAGGACGCGATCGTTTTGCACGGGATGGGCTGGCCGGACGAGATCCGCGACCCCGCCGAGCTGCTCCCGCCGGCGGTGGAGCTGTCCGAGGACGAGATCGAGGGCGCGCTGGCACTGATGGAGACCATGGCCCGCGAGGACCTGGCGGGGGAGGAGTTCCGCGACTCCTACACCGAGGCCGTCGCGAAGATCATCGAGGCCAAGCGGGAGGACAAGCCGCTGCCCGAGGCGCCGGAACCGAAGGAGCCAGGCGAGGTCCTGGAATGCGCCAGGAGTGGGAGCCCGAGGACCTGATCGAGGTCTGGACGCAAACGCGATGACCGGGTGGATCGATGCCACAGGCGGCCGTCGGTAGAAGGGGGCGGACCGTGGTCTCCACCCCCCGCCCCCGCATCTCCACCCGGTGACCGGCCCGGAGGCCGATGGCAGGGCCGGGCGTCGCGGCGAGGGTGGGTGCATGACAGCGAACATCGTGATCATGCAGCTGGCGCTTCTGGCCGTGCTGCTCGAGTCCGATCTCGGCCGCCGCAAGATCGGCTGGTTCCGGGTGGGACGGCCGATCGTCGGCGTCGCCGTCATCGTGCCGTTCTTCTTCACCTCGCTGCCCACCGGTGAAAACGACCTGCTGCTGCAGGGCGCCGGCGCGCTGGCCGGGGCGGCGCTCGGGCTGTTCTCGGTCTGCCCGCTGCTGGTGTCCGTCGACTACCACCCGGGTTGGCGACGCCGTTGGCCGCGCACCTCGCCCACCCCCGGCAGCCCCGCCGCGGTCAGCCGCTCGGGGGCTGGTTACGCGGCGGTCTGGATCGCCGTGACCGCCGCCCGGCTCGGCTTCGCCTACGGCGCCCAGCACGTCTTTCCGGTGGGGCTCGGCGTGTTCCTGACCAACCACCACCTGAGCGCCACCGGTCTGACGAATGGCTTCATCTTCCTGTCCGTGGGCATGAGTCTGTTCCGCAGCCTGGGGCTGTGGGTGCGAGGCCGAGCGCGCATGGCCCAGGCCGGCGCGGTCATGGGCGCCGCGCATGCGACGGGAGGTGCACGTTGATCCTCCTGCCGCTGCTCACCCTGATCGTCTGCGCTGTCCGTGCGCTGCGGGCCGCTCTTCAGGCACACCGTCCTGAGATAATCCGGACCGATGAGTATCACTAGCAGATTCAGCCCGGCCGCGGACCATCCCGGGATCGGGCTGAGCGGCATGATCCCCGACCCGCGGGCGCGTGCCGCGGCCATGCTGGTGGGGCTGGGCGTGTCGGTCTGGATCAACGTCGCCACGCTCCCCGCCGACCCGGGGGTCGTGGTACCCGTCGCCCTGGCCGTTGCCGCGCTGGCCTGGCTCGTCCTGATCGCCAGCACCCTGCTGACCGCAGGCACCCGGGGTGCGCACGTGGCCGCGCTCGCCGCGGTGATGTGCGCGGCCGGGGCGGTGCTCGCGGTCACCGACCCCAATGGGCTGATCTTCACCGGCGTGGCGGCGAGCCTGGCCGCCGTCGCGTTCGATCCGGTCGCCGCCCTCGTGCTGTCCACCGCCGGTCCCGTCGCCTACTGCCTCGCGGCGATCCCCCACGGGCCGTTTCCCGGACGCCTGTTGAGCACCGCCGCGGTGGCCCTCGCCGGACTGGTGGCCGGTGCGAGCCGACGCGAGACCGACCAGCGTGCCCGGCACAGCACGCTGGTCGCCACGGAACGCCGGCGTACCGAGCTCGCCCGGGCCGAGGCGGAACTCGCCAGTGAGCGCAACCGGCTCGGCCGCGACCTGCATGACGTGCTCGCCCACACCCTCGGCGCCCTGTCGATCCAGCTCACCGCGATCGACACCCTTGCCCGCACCGACGCACCGCGCGAGAAGCTCATCACACAGATCGAGCTTGGCCACGAGCTGGTCACCACGGGCCTGGACGAGGCACGCCAAGCCGTCCGCGCGCTGCGCGGCGAGGCCACGCCGCTGGCCGCGCAGCTCGAACGGCTCTGCGAACTCCACCAGGCAGAACTCGAACTGGACGGTAGCCGGCAGGAGCTGGACGCCGACACCACGCTCGCGCTCTACCGGCTCGCCCAGGAAGCACTGACCAACGCCGCCAAACACGCCCCCGGCACGCAGGTGAAGGTCCTGGTCGGCTTCGGTTTGCAGGACGTGACCGTACAGGTCGGCAATACCAGACCCGCCCCCGCCCCGGACGCACCCGCGGCATTGCGCGCGAGCGGCGGCGGGTTCGGGCTCCAGGGCATGAGGGAACGCATCCAGCAGGCAGGCGGTGATCTCCAGGCCGGCCCCACGTCCGATGGCGGATGGCGGGTCGCCGCACGCATCCCCTACCGACGGGACGACCTGGGCAACCTGGGGAACCTCAGCGACGGGAGCGACCGATGAGCCCCACACCGATCTCCGTGATCATCGCCGACGACCATCGGGTCGTCCGCGAGGGCCTGGCCACCATCCTCGGCGCCGTCGACGGGGTGCACGTCGCCGGATTGGCCGCGGACGGCGCGCAGGCCGTCGATCTCGCCGCCCGGCACGAGGCCGACGTGGTCCTGATGGACCTTCACATGCCCGGCACCGACGGCGTCGAGGCCACGCGCCGGCTCAAGGCCGAACGTCCGGCCACGGCCGTCGTGGTCCTCACCACCTATACCGACGACGACTCCATCCTCGCCGCACTCGAAGCCGGCGCCACCGGCTACCTGACCAAGAACGCCTCCGCCGCGGACATCCACCGCGCCATCGAGGCCGCCGCCAGCGGCCACGCCATGCTCGACCCGCTCGCCGCCGCCCGCCTGATCCACGCAAGCCGCCGCACAGACCCGGGACACACCGCGAAGAACGCAGCCCTCCCCGACGGCCTCACCGAACGCGAGGCCCAGGTGCTCGGCCTGATCGCGCAAGGCCTGTCCAACGCGGAGATCGCCGCCAGGCTGTACCTGAGCCGCTCCACGGTGAAGACCCATATCCATCAGATCTTCGCCAAGACCGGCAGCCGCGACCGCCCGCAGGCCATTGTGTACGCACATCGGCATGGGATCCGCGCCGAGGAGGATCCAGCCCAGCGGAACGGGTGACGGGCCGGGCCCTTCAGAGCTTCAAGATCAACTCATTGCCCCCTGAGGCAGCTTCGCCCGTCCAGGACACAGCTCGCCGGGTTCTTCAGGCCGCGGCGGCGAGGGGGCGCCCGCCCCAGCGGATGCCCTTCTCGCTGCGGATGCGGGCACGTTCGCGACGCTGGGCAGCGAGGACCTCGGGGTGGCGGGCGTTGGCCTTACGCCAGCGCAGATACGCGTGCAGGGCTTGGGTCTGCGCGGTGTGATTGAGGTGGTTGGAGTTGGCGACGGTGAACTGCCGCAACGGCCCGAAGTGCACCTCGATCGGGTTGGCCCAAGACGCGTAGGTCGGCGTGAAGCACAGCTCGCCCCGGTTCTTCTTCGCCCAGCGCCGGATCGTCTCGCCCTTGTGTGCGCAGACAGGTTGTCCAGGATCACGTAGATCGGAGCGCCGTCCGGGCTGGCCACCCGGGTCGACCTCAGCGCGGCCAGGGTGTTCGCGGCGCTCTTCTTCCTGCGATTGACGCCCCGCAACTTGTCGTCGCCGACCGAATAGCAGCCGTGGAAGTAGCGCACCCCGTGCATGCGGTGATAGGTCGCGGGGTGCCGCTCAGGATGTCCCTGCTCGGCCCAGCACGACCCGGCGGCGGGCCGGATACCGGGCGGCCCGAACTCGTCGAATGCGAACACCCGGTCCGGGAACTGCTCCAAGACCTGTTCGATCCGGTCGAGCTTGGCCTCGCGCTCAGGGTCGGGCGACTCCTTCCACGTCTTGGTGCGCTGGAAGGTGATGCCGCGGCGGGCGAGCAGGCACCGTAACGCTTCGCGGCCGACCGGATCACGCGGCCGTGCACTTTCCGCAGGTAGGCCGCGAGTTTGCGGATGGACCAGCGCAAGAACTGGCGGATTCTCACCAAGCTCCGTACCGACCCCGCCCGCGCGACCCGCCTCCTGCGTGCCCTACTTGTCCTGACAAATCTCGAAGTCAACCGCTGACAGGCAATCTTCTCCGCGGATCCCCGACCACAACCAGCACGAGCGTCCTGATCCCCGCAAACACCAGCTCTGTGATCAGCAGCCACGTGATGAACACTGCTGAGTAGTTGGTCCCGGGGGTTAACCCCACCACGCACGCTGGCATCAACCGCACCACCTATAGACGTGCCGGCCGGATTCTGTGGGCAGTCAGGTTCCCGAATCATCGGACAGGTACCACAGCGCCCTCAAGCCGTCGAAGGATCACTCGTGTCCCACACCCCCCGTATGAGCCGTTCCACGTACCGCGTTCTGTCCTCCCTCGCCTTGCTGGCCCTGGCCGCCGGCGGCGTCACAGCCTGCGGCGACAACGCCCCGAGCCCCACGGCCTCGTCGTCCGCCACCTCGGCCGCCTCCCCGGGATCCGCCAAGGCGGCCGAAGCCAAGCTGCACATGGTCGACAACGGTGGTCATCGTCTGGCCTTCTACGTCACACAAGGCAACGGCTCGACCATCGTCCTGGACTCGGGCGGCGGTGAGTACTCCTCGCAGTGGAAGGACATCGCTCCCAAGGTGCACGCGGCCACCGGTGCCACCGTCATCACGTACGACCGGGCCGGTCTCGGCAAGAGCGACGTGGTGAGCGGCGCGTGGAAGGTCGAGAGCGCCGTCAGTGACCTCAGGGCGGGGCTCAAGAAACTGGGCGTCACCAAGGACGTGACCCTGGTGTCCCACTCCCAGGCCGGTGAGATCGCGAATTACCTCGCCCAGGACAACCCGGAGCTGCTGTCCGGTGCGGTGCTGGTCGACGCCAACCTCCCGCAGTTCTTCACGGACGAGGAGATCCCCCGTCTCGTAGCCGGGACTCAGCCGGAGGTCGACGCGGCGAAGAAGGATCCCGAGAAGCCGGACAACCGCCAGCTCATCTCCACCGCGGAGGGTTTCGCCGCAGCACACCAGGCATTCCATAAGGTGGTGTGGCCGGACTCGGTGCCGGCGACAGTGATGGTTTCGGAGAAGACTCCGTTCGCCGGGTCTCCCGAGGACGCCCAGCGCTGGCGTGACGCCGCCGCCTCGTTCGCCCAGGAGGCACCGAACCGGACGCTCGTCACCGCCAAGGGCACTTCCCATGAGGTGCCGACGGACCGTCCCGACCTCGTGCTCAAGGAAATCGAAGCCGCGTTCGCCGCACACCACTGACCGCCGGGATCCGGTCTTCCCGCAGGTCCACAGTGGGGTCCTCCACGAATAGTCAGCAGAGCGCCTCGTGAAGCTGCTGGTCACGGCCTGGTGGTTGCGGAATTCGAGATGCTCACACTGTGGTCGCACCCGCAGGGCTGTGGCCAGTCCGTCGGTCAGCGAGCGACGGCCACCTCCTGCCCGACGGACCTCAAGCGAACGTCTGACAAATGATCTACACGATAGGCAGCCGCCCACGACCAGCGTGAGTACCCCGAAAGACTGTCACACCAGCCATTTGACCTGCGACTTCAAGTTGGCGGAGGCTCACTGCTCAGCGGCCTGCCGCACGAAGGCATGGCGATGGAAGCGAGAGCGTGATGAGTGGTGGCGCAGCGACGTGGAGTTCGCCGCGGCTCTTCGCGAGGGCCGTCCGTACGACCGGCCCCAAAAGCGGTGCCCGGTCTGCAAGGGCTGGTGGTTCACCGGCGAGGCCACGGGCGGCAACCGTAAGCGGGTAGACGCCGTGTACTGCTCATTCAAAGTGCCGTACGCGGGCTTATGGCCAGAGAGCTTCGCGTTCAGAAGGCGTCACGGTGTGACGCCTTCTTGTGACGCTTTGAGGTTTGGAAACAGGCTCATCGTGCTCGCGGCTGTACGTCTGTCAGATGACGTACGGCGCGCGGCCGCAGGTGTGCTCCTGGTGGCGCGCCGTGGGCGGGTGTTGCGGGCTGTCAGTCGGGCGGGGGAGGGTGCCGGCCACCTCATTTTGCCCCGGACAGCGGCCTGGGCCGGGCCCCTCCTCCTTGATCGCCTATGGGCCCTGCGGGGTGGGCCGCTACGGAAGCGGGACGGGCGGCAGGCCAGTGTCTGTGCGTGTGTCGGACAGGGCGATGCGGGCCGTGATGCGCTTTGCGACCGGTTCCTGCTTCATGAACAGTTCCTCGCTGACCGCCTTGACGATCTCCAGGCCGTGCTGACCGACCCTGCCGGGATCGGCGCTGCGGGCGCCGGGGACCGTGGGGTCGCTGTCCCACACGACGACGTCCACGGCGCGGGCGCTGACGCGCAGTTCCATCAGGACCGGGCCGGGAGCGTATTTGCGGGCGTTGGTGACCAGTTCGCTGACGACCAGCTGCGTGAGGTCTCTCGCGCGGGCCGTCACGGACAGGTGGTGAGCGGCGTGGGCCTGGTCGAGGAAGGCGGCGTGGTGGCGGGCGTCGGCGATGCAGCCGCCGTCCCCGGTCAGGGCGTAGCCGGCCCGCATCAGGTATTCGTCCGGCCCGCTACAGCCGCCGTCGTCGGCTTGAGATCCCACTGCCCCCGTCGTCCTCGCTTCCCGCCCGCCCGCGCCCAGTACCCGTTTCCCGCCGTGCATGTCCCTGGGGGCCGCTGCGGCAAAGCTTGCGAATTGTAGGCTCGCCCACCCGTGCATCCGCCTGCGGGGACGGGGCAGAATCGACTTCGCGGCCCCACGCCGTGGGCTTGAACGTAGGCGAGGAGACGGTGAGCCACATCGAGAATGCGGACCTGCCGGCCCGGTTTCATGCCGAGGACCGCATGGTGGAGGGGGTCCGTGTGGTCGCCCTGCGGGGCGAGATCGATCATGACGTCAAGGAGCGGCTCGGCGCAGCCCTGCGCGGCGAGCGGGGCGTCGCTCCGGAGCGGATCGTCGCGGACCTCAGCGAGGTCACCTTCATGGACTCCAGCGGCATCAACGTCTTCGTCCGCACTCACCGGCGGGTGAGCGGGTCAGGCGGATGGGTCCGCATCGCGGGGGCGCAGGAGCCCGTCCTGCACGTGCTGCAGCTGGTCGGCATAGACACCCTCATCGCCTGTCTCCCCACCGTCGAACAGGCCCTGGCCGACTGACCGAGTCAGTCCCATGGGCCGTCGGCACGGCCCGACCGCTGGAGCGCCGCCCCGAGCGCCTGCCCCACGGGCTCCGGCAGCGGCTCGCTCAGAGCCCAGCCGATCATCGCCTCGGCGACTGTGTGCAGCTTGAGGTTGGTGTGCTGCGAGACCTCCCGCAGCACCACGAACCCCGCCACAGGCGCGATCTTGTGGACCGCGACGAGAACACCGATGGCCTGATCGACCGTGGCATGGGAGCTGACCGCGTGTCGTAGCTGGGCGTTCTCCGCCTCCAGACGGGCCAGCTCCTCATCACCGTCGTCCACGGACACGGAACGCTGCACACGCTGGGGCCTCACGGCCGGCTCTCCTTTCAGGGGCAACAGTTTTCCGTACGCCTGCCCGCTCCCGAAGCCACAGAAAACCCCCTCCTCGCCACACCGGCAGAAGGAAGGCGTTCTCCACGGACTAAGAGCTCGTAACACGATCATGTGCGTGCCTTCTTGAGGCGTCTCCAGCAGATGAGGCTGCAGGCCAGGGAGACGAGGGCGTCGTGGAGTTCGGTTCG
>NZ_JBMNDR010000130.1:0-16667 GCF_052543235.1 Streptomyces sp. SAS_272
CGACCCCGGGCGCCCCGCCCCCCCCCCCCGGCCCGGGTCGGCCGGCGCGTCCGGGGGCCCGTCCGGAGCCGGGCCGGCCGGCGCGTCCGGGGGCCGTTCGCTGGGCCGGCCGGCCGCCGCGCCCGGCTCGCGCGCCGACGGCCCGCCCCGTGGGCAGTTCCCGGGTCTCGGCCTCGCCGCCCGGCGCCCTCCCCGGCAGCGGAACGGCCTCGTAGCCGTCGGCGGGGTCCTCGGTCATCTCGCGGAACAGCTCCGCGAGGGCGTCGGTGTTGCGCGGCCGCAGGACCCGGATGGGCTCCAGGACCTGGCGGTCGTGCGGCTGTCCGGGTTCCTCCGGTGTCGGCACCTGGTCTCCCTCCCGTGGGTCCCCCGTCAGGGATACGGGCGCGCGGCCCGCCGGGTTCACCGGCGCCCCGCCCGGCGCGGCCCGCGGACCGGGCGACGGCACGAGGACGGCGGGGCTACTGCGCGAGGAAGTGGCGCAGCGAGCGGGTCGTCGCGGCGACGAAGGCGTCCCGTGCGTCCTCGTCGAGGGCGTCGAGGGAGAGGTAGGGGTTGAGGTCCTCCAGCTCCATCAGCAGCAGCTCGCCGTCCGGGGTGCGGCAGGCGTCGACGCGCTGGATGCCGTGCGCGAGGCCGTTCCAGTCGACGAAGCGGTGGGCGAACTCCAGGTCCCGCACGGTGGGCCGGTAGGGCTCGAGCTCCCAGCGACGGTCGGGGCGCGGCGCGTACAGGGCGTACTGGAAGTCGTGGTCGACGTAGTAGAAGGAGACCTCGTGGACGAAGTCGACGCACGGCTGCAGGAGGAGCGAGCCGTCGGCGACGGCTGGCAGGGCGTCGGGCGCGACGACCCGCAGGCCCGTGGAGTCGGCGCCGAGCCTGGGCTTGGCGACGTACCGCTCGGCCTCGGGCAGCCGGTGCAGGTCCTCGGCGCGGTCGACGGTGGGGATCACCGGGAAGCCCTCGGCGCTCAGCTCGAGGAGATACTCCTTGCCCGCCATGTCGGCGCGGCCGGTGAGCGGGTTGTAGACGCGCACGCCGTCGTGCAGCGCGCGCTCCCGGAAGGCCTCGTACTGCGCCCGGTAGCCCAGGACCGGTCCGCTGTTGCGGACGACGACGCCGTCGAAGGCGTGCATCAGCGCCGACGCGTCCAGCGGATGGCACAGAGCGAGATCGAAGTCCGCGCGCAGGCGGGACGAGAGGAAGACGTCCTCGTCGCCGTAGCGGCGCCCACGGGCCGGGTAGGCCAGGTCGGTGACGTAGAGGAGACGGGGGCGGGCGGCGGGCATGCGAGGTCTCCCGGTGGGCGGCGGAGCGGTGCGCAAAGGTTACGTCAGCGAAAGCGCGGCCGACCTGGCGGTACGGCTGCTGCGGGCGGGACTCGTGGGCGGCGACGGACGAAGGGGTCGTACGATGACAGGACCGTCGTTCTTTCTCCTGAAGGGCTCGCCGATCCCGTGACCACCGCAACACTTCTCGACGGCAAGGCCGCCGCGGCCGACATCAAGAGCGAACTCGCCCTGCGGGTACAGGCGTTGAAGGAACGCGGGGTCACCCCCGGGCTGGGCACGATCCTCGTCGGCGACGACGCGGGCAGCCGTTCCTACGTGGGCGGCAAGCACCGCGACTGCGCCCAGGTCGGCATCGCCTCGATCCGGGTGGAGCTGCCCTCCGACGCCTCCCAGGCCGACGTGGAGGCCGCGGTGCTCCGGCTGAACGCCGATCCGGCGTGCACCGGGTTCATCGTGCAGCTCCCGCTCCCGGCCCACATCGACACCCACGCGGTGCTGGAGCTGATCGACCCGGTCAAGGACGCCGACGGCCTGCACCCGACCAACCTGGGCCGCCTGGTGCTGGGCATCCCGGGCCCGCTGCCCTGCACCCCGCGCGGCATCATCGACCTGCTGCGCCGCAACCACGTGGCGATCACGGGGCAGCAGTTCTGCGTGATCGGCTGCGGCGTCACCGTGGGCCGGCCGCTGGGCCTGATGCTGACCCGCGCCACCGAGCACGCCACCGTGACCCTGTGCCACGAGGCCACGCAGGACACGGCCGCGCACGCCCGCGAGGCGGACGTGGTGGTGGCCGCCGCCGGAGTGGCCCACATGGTCCGCCCCGACTGGATCAAGCCGGGTGCGACCGTGCTGTCCGTGGGCCTCACGCGCACGGTCGAGGGCATCCTCGGCGACGTCCACCCGGACGTGAGCGACGTCGCCGGGTCCTTCGCGCCGCCCATCGGCGGCGTCGGACCGATGACGCGGGCGATGCTGCTCACCAACGTGGTCGAGGCTGCGGAGCGGCTCTGACCGACACCGATCCGGCACTCGGTTCCCCGTAAGAGGGAACCGAGTGCCATCGGCGTGGTTCAGGTGTTACGTTCCCGTCCATGAGCGCGACTGACAAGGCGCAGGCCAAGCCGCCCATGCGGGACGCCCTGGTCGCGGCGGCCTTCCGGCTGTTCCTGGAGCGGGGCTACGAACAGACCACCGTCGACGACATCGTGGCGCTCGCGGGGGTCGGCCGGCGGTCCTTCTTCCGCTACTTCCCCTCCAAGGAGGACGTGGTCTTCCCCGACCACGAGCGGTGCCTGGCCGACATGACGGCCTTCCTCGCCGCGAGCGGCGACCGCCACGAGCCGGTGCGACGGGTCTGCGACGCCGCCCGGCTCGTCCTGCTGATGTACGCGGAGAACCCCTCGTTCTCCGTGCAGCGCTACCGGCTCACCAAGCAGGTCCCGGGGCTGCGCGCGTACGAGCTCTCGGTGGTCTGGCGTTACGAGCGCGCCCTCGCCGAGTACCTGCGCGGCCGGTTCACCGGCCGGACGCACGGCACCCTGCACGCCGACGTGATCGCGGCCGCGGTGGTGGCCGCGCACAACAACGCCCTGCGCTCCTGGCTGCGTTCGGACGGCCGGGGCGACGCGACCGCGACCGTGGACCACGCCCTCGGGTTCGTGCAGTCGGCCTTCGGCGCTCCCCCGGCCCCCGCACCCGCCCCCGCCTTCGCGGCGGTGTCGCCCGCCGCCGAGCACCCGGAGGACGTCGTGGTGGTGGTCGCCCGGCGCGGAACGCCGCTGTGGCGTGTGGTGCGGGAGATCGAGACGACGCTCGAGCCGGACCGGACCCGGGGAGATTAGGGTACGCAGTGCCTTTACCTGTGACACTCAGTGCCATACGCTGTGGCCGTGCACGGCGGCACGGTCGACCGGGCACGTGCGTGCACGGGTGAACCGCGCACGTGGATTCCGGCCGAGTGCAGGGAGTTGACCCGCGTGTACCACCACTCAGGAACCGCCGTACAGCAGACCGTCCGCTCCGCGGCGGGCCTCCTCGACCGCCCGCGCGCCGACGGCGACACGATCCTCTTCCAGCGCTGCACCTGGTGCGCCACCACGATGTACCACCGCCTGCTGTGTCCGGTGTGCCAGGGCAGCGACCTGCGCACCGAGCGCAGCGAGGGCGCCGGGACGGTCCGCCACGCCACGGTCGTGCACCGCAACACCCCGGCCGCGCGCAATGTGTCGCTGGTCGAGATGGCCGAGGGGTTCGTCGTGCGCGGCCGGGTCATGGGCCCGCTCATCGGCATCCACAGCGGCGCCCGCGTCCGGCTGGCCACGGCCGAGGACCCGGTGCGCGGGGAGCCGGTCTTCCAGCTGCTCGACGAGCCGTACCGCGCCTGGCACTGAGCGCCGCACTTCACTCCGGTCGCCCGTGACCGGTTTCGTTCGCTCCGCGGGTGACCCTGGCCCCCGTCGTGCGGGCGGCCGAGGGCGAGACGCTGACCTGGCGGGTCTCGCTCTCCCGGGCCGCCGAGGCGCCGCTGCGGTACCTGCTGCGGTTGACGCCGGTCACCGACGGGGCCGAGCTGTCCACCAAGGACGTCGAACCGCAGTGGCTGTCGGACGTCTCGGGTCAGCAGCCCGACCCCGAACTCCCGCTGTCGCGGCTGGACGTGTACACCGGTCCGGAGTTCCCGGCCGGGGCCACGAGCGCCGAGTTCGGCATCCCGACGGTGAAGGACGACCTGGCCGAACCCCAGGAGTCGGTGCGCGTCACGAGCGACGACTGGACCGGGCCGATGCCGGACGCGCCGCATTCGACCGGAACGGTCGTGGACGCACCGTAGCGCGACCCCGACGGCAGGAGGGGCCACGGACCGTCCGGCGGTCCGTGCCCTTCGGCGCTCACAGGGTGATGCGGATGCCCACGGTCCCGTCCAGCCCCCGGCGCAGCCGGCTGCCCAGCAGGGTGAGCCGGCCGAGGACGCCGTACTTGCGGGCGAGCAGCGTGCGATAGCGGGCGGTGGTCTGCGCGTCGCAGATCTCGGCGGTGGCCGGGATCTGGTCGCCGGTCGGGTTGCCCCGAACGTCGCACGGGCCGACGAGGACGTCCCCGCGTGCTCTGATGCGCTTCACCTTCCAGGCGTCGGCGGCCGACCAGGCCCCGAGCGCGTCGCCGTCGCGCACCACCCACACAGGGGTGGAGACCGGCGTCCCGTTCTTGCGGTAGCTGGTGATCAGCAGGTATTTCCCCGCCGCCAGCCGGTCGAGCGACTCGTCGTCCATGGCCGCAGTCTAGGCACCCGGAGCCGCTTCACCACCTCGCCGGTATGCGCGTAACCGTCCGCCGCGGGCCGAGGCGGACGGCCTCAGCGAACGGCGGCGGCCATCCGCCGCACCGCTGCGGTGAGGATCTCCGGCGAGGTGGCCAGATTCAGCCGGACGTGCCCCGCTCCGCCCGTGCCGAAGTCCGGTCCGGGGCTGAGAGCCACCCGGCCGCGCTCCAGGAAAACCGCGGCGGGATCGTCCCCGAGGTCCAGGGCCCGGCAGTCGAGCCAGGCCAGGTAGGTCGCCCCAGCGGGCCGGTACCCGACGCCGGGCAGGTGCTCGGCGAGCAGAGCGGCGAGCAGACGGCGGTTGTCGTCGAGGCCGGCGAGCAGGGCGTCCAGCCAGGCCGTGCCCTCGGACAGGGCGGCGGTGTGCGCGAGGACGCCGACATGACTCGGCCCGTGGCCGACCTCCTCGGGCATCCGGGCGAGGTCGGCCGCCGCGTCGGGGCCCGCGATCGCCAGGGCCGCCTTGAGCCCGGCCAGGTTCCAGCCCTTGGAGGCCGACATCAGCGACAGCCCGCTCTGTGCGCCCGGGACGGCCAGATAGGGCACGAAGTCGCCGTCCGGGGCGGCGAGCGGTGCGTGGATCTCGTCGGCGACCACCCGCACGCCGTACCGGTCGGCGAGCGCGGCGACGGCGGCCAGTTCCCGGGCGGTGTGCACGGTGCCGGTCGGGTTGTGCGGGCTGCACAGCAGATGGGCGGCGCGCCCGCCGCCCTCGACGGCCCGCCGGTAGGCCTGCTCCAGCACGTCGAGGTCGAGCCGGCCGTCCGCGCCGAGGGGCGCCTCGGCGATGCGCCGGTCCATGTGCGCGACGAAAGCGAAGAACGGCGGATACACCGGAGGGTTGACCACCACGGCGTCGCCGGGGGCGGTGACCAGCTTCAGCATCTCGACGACGCCCAGCATCACGTCGGGCACGATCGCCGTCCGCTCGACCGCGAGCCCGTCCCAGCCCCACCGTCGGGCGGCGAACTCGGCCAGCGCCTGTGCGTAGGCCGTGCCCGACGGATAGCCGGTGTCGCCGAGTGCGAGGGCCCGCGTCACCGCCTGGACGATCGGCTCGGCGAGCGGCACGTCCATCTCGGCGACCCACAGCGGAAGGACGTCGGCCGGATGGGTCCGCCACTTCATGCTCGTGCGGCGGCGCAGCAGATCGAGCGTGAGGCCGTTCAGCGGATTCGGTTCACCTGGCGTCTCGTGCGGGATGCTGGTCATGGGCACAAGATAGGGGGCCGTGGTGTGACCTGGGATCACGTGAACGGGACGGTCGCGGCGGACGCCGCGGGCATCCGGGAGATCGCCTGCGACGAATCGGGCTCGGACGGCGAGAACCTCACCGGCGGCAACACGGATGTGTTCGCCCACGCCAGTGTGCTGCTGTCGGCCGAATCCGCCGCCGGGCACGTACAGGAGATCCGGAACCGGATCCGTTCGCCCGCCGAGGAGTACAAGGCGAACCATCTGCTGCGGGAGAAACACCGGGCCGTCCTGGAATGGCTGCTCTCCCCGTCGGGCCCGCTGCACGGGCGGGCCCATGTGCATCTGGTGGAGAAGCCCTTCTACATCGTGGACCGGGCCGTCGACCTGCTGCTGGACGATCCCGGGGCGGCCGTCGCCCTCTTCGGGGAAGGACGGCGGACGTTCACCGAAGAGGAATGGACGACCTTCCTGGAAGCGGCGAACCAGCTGCTGTGGGTGCGCCACGACGACGTGCGGGACGCGCCCGTGCCGCGCTTCTTCGACGTGGTCGACGTCCTGCGTCGCCGGTATCCGGGGACCCCGGCGACGGACCTTCTCGCGCGGATCGCGGAGGAGCGCCAGCGCGCCCTTTCCTATCGCGCCGTGATCCAGGACGGGCCGTTCGTGCTCGCCCCGGTCCTCAATCCGCTGCTCCCCTCGATCCTGCACACCGCGGCCCACTGGAGTGACGGCGGGCGTCCGGTGCGGCTGGCGCACGACCGCCAGAACATGCTCACCCCGGAGCGGATCGCCTGGATCGAGGGCGAGGCGCGACGACGCGGCATCCGGCTCGCGGGGCTCCGCCTGGTCGTCTCGCGGTTGGACGCCCGCGTCCAGCTCGCCGACTTCCTGGCGGGCATCGCCCGCCGCATCGCCTCGGACGAGCTCAACGGCCGGGGCGACCCGGCGCTCTCCGCGCTGCTGCGCCCGTACACCGGCGCGGCGGCCGTGTGGGGGGACGAGCGGAGCTGGGCACGGCTGGGGCCCGCGCGGGAGACGGGAGAACCGTCCTCTCCGGTCGACTCCCGCGTCCGGCGCTGACTTCGGGCGGTCGGCGGCTGAACGCTCCCGGGCTCCCGCGCGTATGGAGGTGAGGGTGCTCAACGACCGGAGGGCCCCGCGGTGTTGAGTCCGCGCGTTCAGGGTTTCGGGAGCCAGGCATGAGGCACGTACGACGACGGACCGTCCGGCGAGTGACACGGCTGGCGGCGGTCGGCGGACTTCTCCTGGGAGGAGCCATGGTCACGCAGGCCGCCATGGCGAGCGAGCCGCCCGGCACTGCGGCCGTTCCGCGCAGCGCGGCGGAGTCGGTCGTCACGAACCCGGGAGCGGCGCTCGTCGAGAAGTTCGGCACCGCGCGCACCGCCGGCACCTGGCTCGACTCCGAGGGGCGGCCGGTCGTCGGCGTCACCGACGAGAAGACGGCCGAGGCCGTGCGGGCGACGGGCGCCGTGGCCAAGGTCGTGTCGCACAGCATGAACGAGCTCAAGTCGGCCACGGCGGCGCTGCGTTCCGCTCCGCGGGTGGCCGGCACCGCATGGGTGATGGACTACCGGTCCAACCAGATCGTCGTGCAGGGCGACAGCACCGTGTCGTCCTCGGACTGGTCGAAGCTGACGCGCACGGCCGGCGGTATCGGCAGCTTCGTCCGCATGGAGCGCACCACCGGCACGTTCACCACCCGGATCAACGGGGCACAGCCCATCCTTTCGACCGGCGGGCGCTGTTCGGCCGGCTTCAACGTGACCAACGGGAGCAGCGACTTCATCCTCACCGCCGGGCACTGCGGGCCCACCGGGTCGACCTGGTTCGCCGACAACCAGGCCAAGCAGCAGGTGGGCCAGACGGTCAACTCCACTTTCCCCGGCAACGACTTCTCCCTGGTGCAGTACGCGAGCGGCAAGGCGGGGGCGAGCGCCGACGTCGTCGCCATCGGCAACGGCAACGGGGTGCGGATCACGGGCACCGCCGACGCGGCCGTGGGCCAGCGGGTGTTCCGCAGCGGCAGCACCAGCGGGCTGCGCGACGGCGAGGTGACCGGCCTGGACGCCACGGTGAACTACCCGGAGGGCACGGTCGGCGGACTCATCGAGACGACCGTGTGCGCCGAGCCCGGCGACAGCGGCGGCCCCATGTTCTCCGAGGGCATCGCCCTCGGCATCACCTCGGGCGGCAGCGGCGACTGCAAGACCGGCGGCACCACGTTCTTCCAGCCGGTGAACAGCGCCTTGGCCCAGCTGGGCGTCCAGCTGATCGTGGCGGCGCCGTCCGACAACGCCCAGGGCGGCACGGCCACCTCGTCGGCCGAGCCCGCGCCGGCCGCCACCAACACCCAGGCGGCGGTCTCCCCGGGATCGGCCTCGCCGGGCTCGACCGCCCCGGTGACCGGTGTCGGCGACAGCGCGACCCTCGCCTCCCGGCTCACCGATCCGAAGAACATCGGTCCCGGTCTGCTGGTCCTGGCGGGCAGCATGGTCGCTCTGGTCGCGACCCGGTACATCCGCGCCGAACAGGACCGCAAGGCCTATCAGCGGTACTACTCGGCGACCTGGGGCTGAGCCGGCCTAGCGCCGGGGGGCTCGCGCCGGACACGGCGGAGCCCCCCGGTTCGGACGAAGTCCGGAGCCGGGGGGCGATGAGACCGTGAGACGAGGGCGAGGCCGGTGGGCGAAGACCGACGATGCGTCGGGGGGCGCAGGCGCCGGGGCGGAGCGGCCCCGTGGTCGGGAGGCGGTCAGGCCGCCTCGACGGGCTGCGGTGCGGCGGCCCACTCGAGGACGAGCCGCTGGTACTCCTCACGCTGCTCGACGCTCAGTGTCCCGCCGGACCGGAGCCACAGGGCCCTGATCTCCTCGTTGACCTCCGCGGCCGATCGCTCGGTGAGGGTTCCAACAGTGGTGGACATGTGGTGAATCTTACGGCGTCCGAGGTGAAGGCCACGTGAGTCATCACGAATAAATCAGACATATCGGACGTGTTGCTGATCACGTCCGTCTGTCAACCCCCGCGGCACAGTTCAGCCCTGCGCTGAGCCGGGCACCGGCACCGCATCCGGATCGGGATCGGGGCCCCATCCGGATCACCGGCACGAGGCCGCGCCGAGGCCGTACCGCGTGACGCGGCACGGCCCCACGGCTCACGTGCCCGGCTTGCGTCCGTACACGAAGACGTCGTCGCCGTTCTTGAGCAGCGACCAGTACTTCTTGGCGGTCGTGTTCGTCATGTTGACGCAGCCGTGCGAGCCCGGCGGGTTCCACATGCTGACGCCGACCGAGTGGAACGCCTGGCCGCCGTCGAAGAACTGGCTGTAGGGCATGGGCACGTTGTAGATGGTCGACACGTGGTCGATGTGCCGCCAGTAGATCTTCTTCAGACCCGTGCGGGTCTCGTAGCCGTCGCGGCCGGTACGCACGGGCACCGGGCCGTAGACCAGACGGCTGCCGTCCTGGATCCAGCTGATCTGGAGGGTGAGGTTGACGCAGGCGATGCGGCCCTTGTTGGTGGGGCACTTGCCCGCCTTGTTGGGCTTGTTGCCGACCGCCTTCTGCTTGTTCATCAGGTCCATCACGCCCCAGGTGACGGGCCCGGCGTAGCCGATGTTCGGCGTGATGCCGTGCTTGTTCTGGAACGCGCGGATCGCCGAACAGTCGGCGCCCGACTGCTTGCCGTCGACGGGCCGGCCGAGGAACTTCTCCACCTGCTTCTGGTACGGCCCGGCCGACGTCGTGCAACCCGCGGCCTGGGCCGGCGCCGCGCCCAACGCCAGCGTCAGCGGCGCGACCAGCCCGGTGATCCCGAGCACGACCGCCCCTCGTCTGCGTATGTCCCCCATGACCCGCCCTCTCCCTGACACTGTTCTCGCGATTTCGTCAACGTAGACCGGACGGCGGGCGCCATGGTTGTGGTAGGCGGCGGTCTGTGACGAAACAGTGAACTTCCGGACCGTCAGATGAAGTGAAATGATCTGACGGTCCGTTGAGCGTCACCGTGTCACCAGAAGGGGCTTCGTGCGGATATGTCCGCGTTCCTCCAGCAGCTTCCCGCCCTCCTGGGCGTCGTCGTCGGCGCCCTCGGCTCGTATCTCGCCCTCGTGCGCAGCGACCGGGCCAGGTTCGCTCGCGAGCGGTCGGCGCGGTGGGAGGAGCGGCGGCTGTCGGTGTACGCCGAGTACGCGCGGGCGGTGAAGAAGTCGGTGAACCTGATGTACCGCGTCGCCTCGCACCTGGGCAACGACCCGCACCCCTACCCGCTGTCCCCGCAGGAGGCCGAGCCGCAGCTGGCGCAGGCCACCGACGGACGTGATCCGGCCGGGGAGGCGCTGGTCATGCTGGGCAGCCGCGACGTGGTGGAGCGGGCGCGGACGTGGGTGACCGTGGTGATGGACATGGAGGGCTTCCTGCGCGAGGGAACACGCGATCCGCAGGCCTGGCAGGCGCTGCTGGAGCGGCAGCGCGCCGGCCGCGAGGGCTACTACTCGGCCGTGCGCGAGGACCTCGACCTGCCGCCGGGTCACCCGGCGCGCTGGCCGACGATGCCGGTGCCGCCGGCGGCGTGACCGCTCAGCGGTAGCCGGTCGTGTCGGCCGGCTTCCCCGCGTCCTGCACCTCGACGAGATAGCGCCAGGCGTCCGGACGGCTCCCGTCGAGGTCGGTGAAGCCGTACTCCGGGGCGAGGCCGCCGCTGGACAGCGACTGTCCGTTGCGGCGGGCGACGTCCGGGTCGGCGGCGAGCGCGGCGACGGCCCGGCCGACGTAGCGGGGGGTCTCCGAGATGGCGAAGTGCGGAACCCGGTCGAGGGCGTCGCGCCAGTTGTCCTCGCGGACGCCGAACTGCTCGAGCATCAGCTCCGAGCGCAGCCAGCCGGGGGTGAGCGCCACGGCGGCGGCCCCCCGGGGCCCGATCTCGTGGGCCAGAGCGAAGGCCATGCGCAGGACGGAGGCCTTGGCGAGGTCGTAGAAGAAGTTCACGCGGTAGGTGTCGCGGTTGTACTCGGCGGTGCCGTCGGTCATCTCGACGACCAGTCCGCCCGGCGTGCGCAGCAGGAGCGGCAGGGCGTGGTGGCTGGTGACGGCGTGGGTCTCGACGGCCAGCCGCAGCAGCCGCAGTCCCTTGTCGAGGTCGTGCTCCCAGACGGGGGTGTCCCATTCGAAGAGCTTCTCGCCGCCCCAGATGTCGTTGACCAGGACGTCGAGGCGGCCCTGCTCGTCCGCGATCCGCGCGACGAGGGCCCGCACCTGCGCCGGGTCGAGGTGATCGGTGGGCACGGCGACGCCCCGGCCGCCGGCCTCGGTGACCAGGTCGGCGGTGTCCTCGACGGTCTCGGGGCGGTCGTACTCGGAGCGCCGGTCGCGGGTGGTGCGCCCGGTCACGTAGACGGTGGCCCCTGCCGCGCCGAGCTCCACCGCGATACCGCGTCCGGCGCCCCGGGTCGCTCCCGCGACCAGGGCGACCCGGCCCTCCAACGGTCCTGACATGTTCTGCCTCCCGGCTCCTCGGTGTGGGGTGTCACTGCGAGGATTCCGGGAAATCCGGACGTCTGCTGTCGCCTTTCGGCAGACCTCACCCGGCCGGGCTCAGCCGGTGGCCGGGCTCAGCCGCTCGTCCAGTGCGTCGTCGTCCGCCAGGAACCACAGCTGGCTGCCGCGGTTCGCCTCCCGTACGAAGTCCCGCAGCGCGGAGCTCTCGGCGAGCTGCCGGGAGACGTCTCCGACGACGGCCAGCCGTATCCGGTAGTTCACGAACTTCTGCACGACCGCGCCGGCGACCCCGGACCGCAGCCGGAAGAAGTCGTCCCCGATCCGTTCCGCGGGCACGGCCACGAGCTGGGCGTCCTGGCCGAACGCGTCGCCGATCAGGTCGAGTGCGGCGCGCTCCCCGTCGAGCGGTGGGCCGTCGGGGGCGCACCGCAGGACGCGGGTGCCGTGCAGGTTCAGGAGGGTGCCGGTCATACCGGTGAGACTACGGCCGTCCGGCATGCTGCACCGGTTCTTTTCGCGTCAGTGGCCCCGGGCGATCCACTCCTGGAGGTGGGGCGCCTCGGCGCCGATGGTGGTCGCGTCGCCGTGCCCGGTCAGCACCTTCGTCTCGGGCGGGAGAGCGAGCAGCCGGTCCCTGATGGAGGCGATGATCGTCGGGAAGTGGCTGTAGGAACGGCCGGTGGCGCCGGGACCGCCCTGGAAGAGGGTGTCGCCGGTGAACAGCACGCCCAGTCCGGGCTCGTGGAGGCAGACCGCGCCCGGTGCGTGCCCAGGGGTGTGCAGCACGGTGAGGTCGGCGCCGGCCGCCTCGATGACCTGGCCGTCGACCAGGTGGGCGTCCGGTTCGCGGTCCGGGTGGGTGAGCTTCCACAGCGGCAGGTCGTCGGGGTGCAGCCAGATCGTGGCGCCGGTCGCGTCGGCGAGGGCGGGCGCGGCGGAGACGTGGTCGTTGTGGGCGTGGGTGCACACGATGCCCGTCAGCCGTCGCCCGCCGAGGGCGGCGAGGATCGCGTCGGCGTCGTGCGCCGCGTCGATGACGATCGCCTCGTGGTCGTCGCCGACGATCCACACGTTGTTGTCGACGTCCCAGGTGCCGCCGTCCAGGCTGAACTGGCCGGAGGTGACGAGGCGTTCGATGCGCGCGGCCATCACAGCACCACCACCGAACGCAGGACGCCCCCGTGGTGCATCCGCTCGAACGCCTTCTCCACCTCGTCCAGCCGGATGGTCTCGGTGACGAACGCGCCCAGGTCCAGGCGGCCCTGCAGATGCAGGTCGATCAGCATCGGGAAGTCACGTGAGGGCAGACAGTCTCCGTACCAGGACGACTTCAGCGCCCCGCCGCGGCCGAACACGTCCAGCAGCGGGAGTTCGAGCTTCATCTCGGGTGTGGGGACGCCGACGAGGACGACCGTGCCGGCGAGATCGCGGGCGTAGAAGGCCTGACGGTACGTCTCCGGGCGGCCGACCGCCTCGATGACGACGTCGGCGCCGAAGCCGCCGGTCAGCTCCCGGATCGCCTCGACCGGGTCGCTCTCCTTGGAGTTCACGGTGTGCGTGGCGCCCATCTCGCGGGCCTTGGCCAGCTTGCGGTCGTCGATGTCCACAGCGATGATCTTCGCCGCACCGGCCAGCCGCGACCCGGCGACCGCCGCGTCGCCGACACCGCCGCAGCCGATGACGGCCACGCTGTCGCCGCGCCCGACGTTGCCGGTGTTGATCGCGGCGCCGATGCCCGCCATCACCCCGCACCCGAGCAGCCCCGCCACGGACGCCGACACCGAGGCGTCCACCTTGGTGCACTGGCCGGCCGCCACCAGCGTCTTCTCCGCGAAGGCGCCGATCCCGAGGGCCGGCGACAGCTCCGTGCCGTCCAGCAGGGTCATCCGCTGTGTCGCGTTGTGGGTGTCGAAGCAGTACCACGGCCTGCCCCGCAGGCAGGCCCGGCACTGGCCGCACACCGCCCGCCAGTTCAGGATCACGAAGTCGCCCGGCGCGACGTCCGTGACGCCCTCGCCGACGGACTCGACCACGCCCGCGGCCTCGTGCCCGAGCAGGAAGGGGAACTCGTCGTTGATCCCGCCCTGCTTGTAGTGCAGATCGGTGTGGCAGACCCCGCAGGCCTGGATCTGCACCACCGCCTCGCCCGGACCCGGATCCGGGATCACGATCGTCTCCACCCGCACCGGCTCGTCCCGGCCCGGTGCGATCACTCCGCGTACTTCCTGCGGCATGGCGCTGCCCTTTCGTCGGCGGTCATCCGTCCCTGTGCCGACCCTACGCTCGACTGATCGCCGCGGAGCACGGACGCCGGCACCGCGCGGGCCGCGTCCGACGTCCTGAACACGCCCTTTCCCGGCCGTCCGCCCCGCCGGCCGACGTAGCCTGAGGGCTCCGACCGAGCCCCGAGGAGCCCCGTGACCATCGCCCAGGCGGCCGACGACGACCGACCCACGTGGCGCCTGCTGCTCGACTACGTGCGCCCGCATCGCCGGACCCTGCTCGCGGGGGCGACCCTCTCGCTCGTCACCGGAGCCACCGGACTGCTGCTGCCGCTGGTGGCACGGAACCTGATCGACGACCTCGGCCACGACCGCGCGATATCGGGCGCGTTGCTCGCCCTGACGGCATTGGTCGTCGCCAACTCCGTGGTGGGCGCGCTGGGTTCGTATGTCCTGCAGCGCACGGCGGAGTCGGTGGTGCTCGGCGCGCGGCGGGCGCTGTCCTCGTATCTGCTGCGGCTGCGCGTCACGGCCGTGGACCGCACCGAGCCCGGCGACCTGATGGCCCGCATCACCTCCGACACGACCCTGCTGCGGGAGGTCACCACGGACTCGCTGGTGGGCCTCGGCACCGGCGGGCTCACGCTGGTCGCCACCGTCGTGATGATGGCTCTGGTGGACCCGGTGCTGCTGGGCGTCACGCTGGCCGTGATCCTGTGCGCGGGCACGGTTCTCGGTGTGATCGTGCCCCGCATCAACCGGGCCAGCCGCCGGGCCCAGGACGCGGTGGGCGTGATGGGGGCCTCGCTGGAGCGGGTCCTCGGCGCGCTGCGCACCGTGAAGGCCTCGGGAGCCGAGGCCCGCGAGGAGGCGACGCTGCACGCGGCCGCCGAGGAGTCCTGGCGGCAGAGCGTGCGCGCCGCGAAGTGGTCGGCTGCGGCCGGCAACACGGCCGGCCTCGCCATGCAGACCGCCTTCATCACCGTCCTCGCGGTGGGCGGCGCCCGGGTCGCGACCGGCGCGATCCAGATCGGCACGCTGGTGGCGTTCCTGCTGTACGTCTTCTACCTGATGTCGCCGATCCAGCAGGTCGTCGGCGCGATCACGCAGTACCAGACGGGTTCCGCAGCGCTGAGCCGGATACAGGAGGCCCTGCGGCTGCCCGCCGAGCCGGCGTCGTCCGGGCCCGTGCCGCTGCCGGCGCCCTCCGCCGAACCGGCCGCCGTCGCCTTCACCGACGTCCGGTTCCGCTACGCCGACGACCTGCCGTACGTCCATCACGGGGTGTCGTTCGCGGTGCCGGCCCGGGGCATGACCGCGTTCGTCGGACCGTCGGGCGCGGGCAAGACCACGGTGTTCTCGCTCATCGAGCGGTTCTACGACCCCGAGTCCGGCGTGATCGCCCTCGACGGCCTCGACGTGGCCGACTGGGAGCTGTCGCGGCTGCGTTCCGCCATCGGCTACGTCGAGCAGGACGCGCCCGTGCTGTCGGGTTCGCTCCGCGACAACCTGCTGCTGGGCAACGCGGAGGCGGACGAGGACGCGGTGCGCGGGGTGCTGAAGACGACCCGGCTCGAGGAACTGGTCGCCCGGCTGCCGCAGGGGCTCGAGACCCTGGTCGGGCACCGGGGGACCAAGCTGTCCGGCGGTGAGCGCCAGCGGGTGGCCATCGCCCGCGCCCTGCTGCGCCGGCCTCGGCTGCTCCTGCTCGACGAGGCCACCTCCCAGCTGGACGCGGTGAACGAGGCCGCGCTGCGCGACACCGTGGCCGAGGTCGCCCGGACGACGACCGTCCTCGTCGTGGCCCACCGGCTGTCGACGGTCACGATGGCCGACCGGATCGTCGTCATGGACGCGGGCCGGGTCCGGGCGGTGGGCACGCACCGCGAACTGGTGGCGGGCGATCCGCTGTACGCCGAGCTCGCGGCGACCCAGTTCCTCGCGACGGTCGAGTGAGCCGGCCGCGGGGAGAGGCGGGCGCTCAGGCCTCGATCGCGGGCAGCAGCCCGGTGACGGGGGCGGCGAGGTCGGTGATCTGGTGCAGCTCGCTCAGCTGCTGGAGCTGGGTGACCTTGCCGACTTCGTGCAGCTGCCGGGAGACGGGCGGGAGTTCGGAGCGGTGCTCCTCCGGGATCTGGGAGGTCGCGAGCGAGTCCAGCGCGGTCATCGGGTTGATCCGGCCGGCGTCCGGGGCGTCGGCCGCGTTCGCCATGGGCGCCGCGAGGCCCGTGACCCCGGCGGCGAGGACGGCGAGAGCGGCGATGCGTCGAGTGGAGATCATGCCCTCAGCAACGCCGCGACCGGTCCGGCGGACACGGGCGGACGGTCGCGCTCACCCGACAGGTGGAGCGCGGCCGCTGCGCTTGCCGAGCCGGGCTCGGCGGAGGAGTCTCGAAGGTGAGGGCCCGGCGGCGCCTCTCCCCTCGGCCGCTGCCCTCCGAGGAGGTCACCATGGGCACCGCGGCAGGCTCCGCCTTCGACACCGAGGCGCTGCGCCAGGGCATTGAAGGACAGACCGCGGCGACACTTCTGTCGCTCTACGCCGACGACGCCGAACTGCGGCTCGTCGACCACAACACCCAGCCGAGCAAGCCCCGTGTGCTGCACGGCAGGGACGAGATCGCCCAGCTGCTGGACGACGTCTACAGCCGGGACATGACCCACAAGCTGGAGGAGTGCATCGTCCAGGGCGACCGTGCGGCCTACAGCGAGTCGTGCCGGTACCCGGACGGCGTGCGCGTGCTCGCCGAGTCGATGATCACCCTGCGCGACGGCAAGATCGTCGAGCAGACGATGATCCAGGCATGGGACGAGTAGGGAGGAAGACCGCCGGGGTCCAGGTCACCTCACGGCTGACCTGGACCTTTTCGGTCCGTGCGGGGCTGGGCCGGTCGCGTGCGTCGCGGCCCGCGCTCTCGGGCCCGGTCATCGCGGTCGGCCGGCGTGCGACCGTCGCCCTGCTGCGGACGGCCCTGGGGGCGGCCCGCCGGCGCCCGCTCCCGCCGGCGCCCGCCACGGTCCGCCGGCGCCACGGCCGACGCCGGTGAACGACGGTGGGGCGGGTGTGGTCCCGCCCGGGCCTGAGGCGGGTCCGACGGGTGAGGCGTCCTGACGCGAC
>NZ_JBMNDR010000131.1:0-16209 GCF_052543235.1 Streptomyces sp. SAS_272
GCGCCGACCGCCGCGAGGTCCACGGCCGCGCCGAAGCCGGCCTCGGCGAACACCTCGCGGTACCCGGGCACGGTCAGATAGCCCGCGATGGCGCCGAGGACCTGGGCGAGCGACTCGGGCGCCGGGTCGACGGCCGCGGGCAGCCAGGCGGCGAGCGCGGGCCGCGGCCGGCCCGCCTGCTCGGCCGCCGCGTCCAGCTTGCCGCGCAGCTCGCGCACCTGCTCGGGTGAGACGACGTCCAGCAGCATCCGGTCCGCGTGCGCGGCGGCCGTGGCGATCGCGCGGTCGCCGAACGCGGCCACGGTGAGCGGGCCGCCGGGCGGCGGGAGCCGCCGACGGAAGGGGCTGCCGACCACCACCGGCTCACCGGGCTCGGCGAGCAGCAGGGCCTGTACGGTCCGCGCGGTCTCCTCGAGCACGGCGGCGGGACGGGTGCGGGGCAGCCCGTGGACGCCCTCGACCACCCGCCTGCTGGAGGTGCCGAGCGCCACCCCGACCGGCCGCCCGCCGGTGACGGCGGCGACGGAAGCCGCGCCCCGGGCGAGGCTGTACGGGTCACGCACGGACACCGCCACCGGCCCCGCCGTCAGCGCCGCCCGTTCGGTGACCCGGCCGAGGGCAGCGGCCAGCACGAAGGCGTCCCAGGTCGGTCCTTCGCCGGCCCACACCTCCCGGTAGCCGAGCCGGTCGGCGAGCGCTGCCACCCGCAGCGGCTCGTCGATCGGGCTGTCGTCCTCACGTGCCACGGCGACCACACTGAAGTCCATGGGCCGCCGCTACCCGGTCCCGGGCCGTGCAACCGGCCCAGCTCACCCCGCGGCCGTCGGCGAGGCGGGCGTGCGCGGCGAGGCGGGTGGTGCGCGCCCATGCAGGCGGGCGACAGGCGCGCACGTCGCCGGTGCGGGCGCCGGTGTCCGGCGCGCACGTCGCCGGTGCGGGCGCCGGTGTCCGGCGCGGGCCCCGCGGATGTTGCCGGGGCGTCCGCGCAGGTAGCGTCCGCTGCATGGACAGCCGCACGGACCACCGTTTCGACAGCCGCAGTGCCGGCATCACCGTGCAGCGCGCGCTGGAGCTGCCCGGGCTGCGCAGCGGGCTCCCCGAGATCGTCGCGGGCGGGGACCGGCTCGGCCGCACGGTGCGCTGGGTGCACGCCGGCGAGGTCCCGCACATCGCCTCCCTGCTCAAGGGCGGCGAGCTGCTGCTGACCACCGGCTACAGCCTCGGCACCCGCCCGGCCGAGCAGCGGGCGTTCGTGCGCACCCTGGCCGAACGGGGCATCGCGGCCCTGGTGATCGAGCTGGGCCCGCGCTTCACCCGGCTGCCGTCGGCCCTGGTGGAGACCGCGCGGGCCACCGGCCTCCCCCTCGTCCAACTGCACCGCGAGGTGGCGTTCGTGACGGTCACGGAGGAGATCCACACCGAGATCGTCAACGGCCACCACGCGCTGCTCCAACGCGCCGAGGAGGTGCACCGGCGCTGCACGGAGGCCCTGCTCGGCGGCGGCGGGATCCCGCAGGTGCTGGGCATCCTGGCGGACTTCGCCGGCAACCCGGTGTTCCTGGAGACACCCGACGGCCAGCTGCTGTACGCGGCCGGCGAGGGGCCGCAGGGAGCGGATCCGCTCCAGGTGTGGGAGGGGCTGCGCGGCCCGCACAAGGACGCGCCGCCGCCCGCGGGCTCGGTGCTGGTGGACGTGCCCGGTGGCGGTCCGGGGGCGGGTTCGGTACGCGCCCGGCTCGTGCTGCTGCCCGTGCGCGCCCCTCTCGCACCGGTGCACCGGATCGCCGCCGACCGGGCGGCCGGGATCCTGGCCGTGGTGCTGATGCAGGCCCGCCAGGAGGAGGAGCTCGCCGCGCGCGGCCGGGGCGACTTCCTGACCGACCTCGCCGAGGGCCGGATCGCCCCACAGGACGCTCCGGCGCAGGCGCGGGTCCTCGGGTTCCGGCCCGGCGCGGGTCCGCTGCTCCCGGTCGTCATGCGGCTGGGCGAGGGGATCTCCCCGGGCGCGGGCTGGGCGGTGCTGGCCCGGGCGGTCGCCGAGGAACTGGCGTCGGTCGGGGTGCCGGTGCTGCTGGGCGTGCGGCCGGTGGAGGGACGGGTGCCGGTGCTGCTGGGCCTGCGCTCGGAGCAGGAGCGCCCGACGGTGGCGGACCGGGTCGCGGCGGCGCTTCGGGCGGGAGTGGAACGGGCCGGGATGAGGCGGCCGGGGGCGCAGCCGCCCGTGGTCGTCGTCGGGGTGGCGGGCGGTTGGGCGGCCGCCTCGGCGGGACTGCGGCACGCGGCGGAGACGGCGACGGCCGCTCAGGGTCTGCCGGACCGCCCCTGGTACGACGCCCGCCGCCTGGACATCGACCTGCTGCTGTGGCGGTTGCGCGGCCACCCGGACCTCGCGGCCTTCGTCGACCGGGCGATCGGCCCGGTCCGTGACCACGACACCCGCTCCAAGCCTCCGCTGCTGCCGACCCTGGAGACTTACCTGGCCCATGCCGGACGGAAGGCGGAGACGGCCCGTGAACTGCATCTGAACCGGCAGACGCTCTACAACCGCCTCGCCCGCATCGGCGAGCTGCTCGGCACGGATCTGGACGACCCGCAGACGGTCCTGGCGTTGAGCCTCGCCCTGCGGGCGCGCAGGCATCTGCCGTGAGGTCCGCGGGCGGCCGGTGTCAGATCATGGGCCGGGGCTGCGTCAACTCGTCGTAGACGCTGAGGACCTGGGCGACGGTCTCGTCCTCGGTGGGCCAGTTGGCCGTCTGCCGGGTGCCCAGGTCCCGCAGCCGCTCGCACCGTCCGGGATCGTCGAGCAGGCGTACGACGGCGGCGGAGAAGGCGTCCGCGTCGCCGGCGGGCACCAGTTCGGCCGCGTCGCCGACGAGTTCGCGGACGCCGCCGGACAGCGCCGCGACCAGCGGCACGCGCGCGTGCAGGGCCTCCTGCGCCAGGACGGACCGCGACTCCCCGCCGCCGGGCAGGAGTGCGAGGTCGGCGGCGGCGAGCAGTTCGCTCGCGTCCTCCCGTCGGCCGAGCAGCCGGACCGGCAGTTCCTCGTCCTCGATGCGGCGCTGGAGCTCCGCCCGCTGCGGGCCCTCGCCCGCGATCACGACCAGGGGCGCGCAGTCGAGCCGACGCCACGCGCGGGCGGCGTCCAGCAGGAGGCCGTAGCCGCGGTGACGGTCCAGGGAGCCGACCGCCATGAGCAACGGGCGTCCGACGGCGCCCAGTTCGGCCTTCAGCTTGGAGGCCGGCCGCTCGGGGTCCTGCGGGTCCTCGTCCCTGCGGGGGCCGGGCAACGCCACCGCGGCGAGCCGCGCGTCACGGGCTCCTGTGCGCCGGGCCCGGTCGACGAGGTCGGAGGTGGCGCCGAGGACGACCGCAGCCGTCCTCGCGACCCGGCGCTCCAGCAGCCGCAGCAGATGGGCGCGGGCGCCGTCGGCGTGCGCACGGTCGTGCCAGGTGACGACGAGGGGAGTGGAGCGGCCGCTGAGCGCGAGGACGGCGCGGAAGGAGGCGTGCAGTCCGTGCGCGTGCACGAGGTCGGCGCCTGTGCAGGCCGCGCGGAGCGCCGCCACGGACCCCGGATCGCTGCTGCGGGGCACGTGCACGTGTTCGGCGCCGACGCCGGTGAACCCGTGGGCGTGATCGGCTTCGACGGGGGCGCACACGGTCACCCGCACGCCCCGCGCGACGAGCCCCGCTGCCAGGGAGCGCACGTGTGCGCTGCTGCCGGCGTTGCCCCCGCCGAGCACCTGTACGGTGCGCAGCGACGACTGGCCGTTCGGTGAGGGGCTGCTCACGTGGCCGGGGCTCCTGGTTCGGCGTCGGACGGTCACGGGGAAACGTACCGAAGGACCGCGGGCGGGGGGTGGATTGCCTGCGTTCCTCCACGTACTACGCCCAAGGATGCCAGCACGCACCGGTGTTCCGTGCCCTGGAGCCCCACGGCGAGGGGCCTCAGACCCCTCCCTGTCACCCACACGGGTGAAGAGGGCCGCAACTTTGTTCGCACCGCCGACCCGGACGGCGACCGGATCCCGCCGGTCGCCCTTCGAACGGCCTCGACGCCGGTGCCGCTACCCGTCCCCCCGGGCCGTGGCGAGGAGTTCCTCCGCGTGGGCGCGGGCCGTATCGGAGTCCTCCTGGCCGGCGAGCATGCGTGACAGCTCGCGGATGCGCTCCTCGCCCTCGAGGACTTTCACCCCGGACCGGGTCACCGTGCCGTCGTTGGTCTTCTCCACCAGCAACTGCCGGTCGGCGAAGGCCGCGACCTGCGGAAGGTGGGTGACGACGACGACCTGAGCCGTCTTGGCGAGCCGTGCCAGCCGCCGGCCGATCTCCACGGCCGCCTTGCCGCCGACGCCCGCGTCGACCTCGTCGAAGAGATACGTCGGAACCGGGTCCGTCCCCGCGAACACGACCTCGACAGCCAGCATCACCCGGGACAGCTCACCGCCGGACGCGCCCTTGGCGATGGGCCGCGGCGGCGCGCCGGGGTGCGGGGCGAGCAGCAGCTCGACCTCGTCCACGCCCGCCGGACCGTAGGCGACCGGACGGCCGCCGACCTCGACGCCCTCCGGGTCCTCGGTCTGCCGGATCGCGAAGGACACGCGCGCGTGCGGCATCGCGAGCGACGCCAGCTCGGCGGTCACCGCGGCGGCGAACTGCCCGGCGGCCTCCGTGCGCGCGTCCGTCAGCGCCTGCGCCAGCCCGCCCAGTTCGGCCCGCAGGGCGTCCCGCTCGGCGGTCAGCTCGTCGATCCGCTCGTCGTCGCCGTCCAGTTCGGTGAGCCGGGAGGCGCTCTGCTCGGCCCAGGCGAGGACGGAGTTCACGTCCTGCCCGTACTTGCGGGTGAGGCCGGTGAGCGCGGCCCGCCGCTCCTCCACGGCCGACAGCCGCAGCGGATCGGCGTCGAGGTCGTCGGCGTACCCGGCCAGTTCCCCGGCCACGTCGCCCAGCAGGATCCCGATCTCCCCGATGCGGTCGGCGAGCGCCGCCAGCGCCGGATCGTGCGACCTGACGGCCTCCAGGGCCCGCTGTGCGCCCGCGACGAGGGTGGCCGCGTCGATGCCCTCGGGGTCCTCGGGATCGGCGGCGAGAGCGGCGTGGGCAGCCGTGGCGGCCGAGGACAGCGCCTCCGCGTGCCCGAGCCGCTCGGCCTCCTCCGCGAGCTCCACGTCCTCGCCGGCGCGCGGCTCGACGCCGGCGATCTCGTCGAGCCCGAAGCGCAGCATGTCGGCCTCCTGGGCCCGCTCACGCGCGCGCGTGACGATCTCCTCGAGCTCGCCGGCCACCGCCCGCAGCCGCCGGTAGGCCTCCGTGTACTTGGCGAGCGGCACGGTCACCGCGTCGCCCGCGTACCGGTCGAGCGCCTGCCGCTGCCGGGACTGCTTCAGCAGCCCCTGCTGGTCCGTCTGCCCGTGCACGGCCACCAGTTCGTCCGCGAGCTCGGCGAGCACGCCCATGGGCACGCTCCGCCCGCCCACGTGCGCCCGCGACCGCCCCTCGGCGGAAACGGTACGGCTGATCAGCAGCGCCCCGTCGTCGAGCTCGGCCCCGGCCTCCTCGGCCCGGACGACCACCGAGGAGCCGGCGGGCAGGGCGATCCGCCCCTCGACCACCGCCTTCTCCGCGCCGATCCGCACGAGCGCGGGGTCGGCACGCCCGCCCAGCAGCAGCCCGAGGCTGGTGACGACCATGGTCTTGCCCGCGCCCGTCTCGCCCGTGACCGCGGTGAACCCCGGCGACAGCTCGACGACCGCGTCGTCGATGACTCCGAGCGACCGTATCCGCATCTCCTCCAACACGGAGACGACCTTACGAGGTCCGGCGGCAGAAGTGCGAGGCACCCTGTCACCCGCGCGAGTGGAGATGACCGGTGGCGCGCGATCCGCGCGACCGGCCGCTCACTCTCCGCAGCCGTCGCCCGCTCCGCCGGCCCTTCGGACCTGCGGCGCCTTCAGTGCCGCGCCCCGCGCCACCCGGACACCGGCAGCGCGAACTTCGCCACGAGACGGTCGGTGAAGGAGGCGTGGTGCAGTCGCGCCAGCCGCACCGGCACACTGCCCCGCCGCACCTCGACCCGGGCGCCCGGAGGCAGCTCGAAGGTCCGCCGCCCGTCGCACCACAGGACGCCCGGCGGGATGTGCGGCAGCAACTCCACGGCCAGCACCGAGTTCGGCGAGGTCACCAGGGGCTTGGCGAACAGCGCGTGCGCGCTGATCGGCACCATCAGCAGGGCCTCGACCTCGGGCCACACCACGGGACCGCCGGCCGAGAACGCGTACGCCGTGGAGCCGGTCGGGGTCGACAGGACGATGCCGTCGCAGCCGAACCCGGTGACCGGCCGCCCGTCGATCTCCAGCACGACCTCCAGCAGCTTCTCGGCGCCGGCCTTCTGCACCGCCGCCTCGTTCAGCGCCCAGTCGGTGTGCACGATGTCGCCGTTGCGGTGCACGATGACGTCGACGGTCATCCGCTCCTCGACCTCGTACGACTTCGTCACCACCCGGTCGACGACCTTGTCCAGGTCGTCCCGCTCGGCCTCCGCGAGGAAGCCGACGGAGCCGAGGTTGACGCCGAGCATCGGCACCCCGGAGGCCCGCGCGAACTCCGCGCCGCGCAGCAACGTGCCGTCGCCGCCCAGCACGATCAGCAGCTCGCAGCCCTCGAGACACTGCGGGGTGGCCTCGGAGACCAGCTCCACCTCGTCCGGCAGCGGCAGGTCGGCGGCCTCGTACTCGAGGACGCGCACCCCGATGCCCTCGCGCAGCAGCCCCTTGACGACCAGCTCGGCACTGCGGATGGCCGCCGGCCGCCCGGTGTGGGCGAGCAGGAAAACAGTACGAGCTCGGTTCAGAGTCACCGCGGCCCCTCCGCAACTGCACGGTCGACGTCGGCCGGGTCGAGGACAGGAGCCCCGGCCCGAAGCCACAGAAAATACTCCACATTGCCCGACGGCCCGGGCAGCGGACTGGCGGTGACTCCCTGCACCCCGAGCCCCAGGTCCCACGCCTTCCCGGCGACCCCCCGCACGGCCTCGGCCCGCAGCTGCGGACTGCGCACGACGCCCCCGCTGCCGAGCCGTTCCTTCCCCACCTCGAACTGCGGCTTGACCATCATCACCAGGTCCGCGCCCGGCCCGGTGCACCGTGCCAGGGCGGGCAGCACCAACCCCAGCGGGATGAAGGACAAGTCCCCCACGACAAGATCCACAGGCTCCCCATCGATCGCTTCAAGCGTCAACTCGCGTACGTTCGTACGGTCTTTGACGGTGACGCGTTCATCGCTCTGCAGAGACCAGGCGAGTTGTCCGTATCCGACGTCGACGGCGACCACGTGCGCGGCCCCCGCCCGCAGCAGCACGTCCGTGAACCCGCCGGTCGAGGCTCCGGCGTCCAGCGCCCGCCGCCCCTTCACCACGAGCCCGCGCGGCACGAACTCCTCCAGCGCGCCGGCCAGCTTGTGGCCGCCGCGGGACACGTAGTCGGGGTCGTCGGCGTCGACGGAGACGACGATCGCGGCCGCCGTCTCCACCTGCGTGGCCGGCTTGGTCGCGACGATCCTGCCGACGGTGACCCGCCCGGCGGCGATCAGCTGCCCGGCGTGCTCACGCGAACGCGCGAGCCCCCGGCGGACCAGCTCCGCGTCCAGACGGCGACGTGCGACTCCTGCCACGTTCGGTTCAGCTCCTGTGTTGTCCGTACGGCGATTCAGGGGGCGAGACCGGCCGGTCTCATCCAGGGGTGACGGTCGGACGACCGTCGGGACCCGCGGGCCCCGGGCGGGCGTCGAGCGCGGTGAGCGCGTCGCGCAGCCCCCGGTGTACATCCTCGTACACCTCGAGGTGTCCGTCGGTGGCGAGGCGGTCGGCGTCGGCCAGCCGTTCCAGGTGCGCGTCCGCCTCGGCGTGGCCGGTGGGGGTGCGCGGCACGCCCAGCGGGGCCGGGGCGGCCGGGTCGTGCTCCGGCTCCGGCTCCCGCTCGTCGGACGCGGTCCGTGCCTGCGGCTCCGTCCCCGTCTGCGGCACTGTGTCGCTCATGCCCAGACGCTACCTCGAACGTCTGGGGTACCGTCGGTCGCCATGGCCACGATCGAGGAGTGCCGCGCCGCACTCGAGAAGCTCTCGGACAACATGAGCCGCGCCGAAGGGGACGTCAGGGCGGCCGCGGCCCTGGACCGCTCGGTGAGCTGCCGGATCACCGACCTGGACGTCACGTTCGTCGGCCGGATGACGGCCGGCCGGATCACCGTCCACGACACCCTGCAGGGTCCTCCCCGGGAGAAGGCCGAGATCCGGCTGACGATGACCGGCGACGACCTGGTCGCGCTGGTCGCCGGCGAGCTGAACTTCGCCAAGGCGTGGGGCTCCGGGCGGGTCAGGCTCGAGGCCGGCCTGCGTGACCTGTTCCAGCTCAGGAAGCTTCTGTAGCGACCGCCGAAGCCGGTCCGGCGACCGCCGCGACCGCCCGGCCGACCTGCGCCCGCGCCTTCCGCGCCGCCGGCACCACCAGCGGCGTCCCGGTCTCCGGATCGTCGATGACCTGGCAGCGCAGCCCGAAGACCTCCTCCACCAGCTCGGCCGTGACGATGTCGTCCGGCGCACCCTGCGCGATGACCTCGCCGCCCTTCAGCGCGATCAGGTGGGTGGCGTACCGGGCCGCGTGGTTGAGGTCGTGCAGCACCGCCACGAGCGTGCGCCCGTGCTCCTCGTGCAGCTCGGCGCACAGGTCGAGGACGTCGATCTGGTGCTGGATGTCGAGAAACGTGGTCGGCTCGTCGAGCAGCAGCAGCGGGGTCTGCTGGGCGAGGGCCATCGCGATCCACACCCGCTGGCGCTGACCGCCGGACAGCTCGTCGACGTACCGCTCGGCCAGCTCGCCGACCCCGGTCCGCGCCATGGACTCGCGCACGACCCGCTCGTCCTCGGCCGACCACTGGCGCAGGATTCCCTGGTGCGGGTAGCGGCCCCGCCCGACGAGGTCGGCGACGGTGATCCCGTCGGGGGCGACGGACGACTGCGGCAGCAGCCCCAGCGTCCGCGCGACCTTCTTCGCGGGCATCGACTGGATGACCTGCCCGTCGAGCAGCACCCGCCCCCGGTGCGGCTTCAGCATCCGCGAAAGCGCCCGCAGCAGCGTCGACTTGCCGCAGGCGTTCGGGCCGACGATCACCGTGAAGGAGTGGTCCGGTATCTCCACCGACAGCTCTTCGGCGATGACCCGCTGGTCGTAGGCGAGGGTGACGTTCTCGGCGGACAGGCGGTTCACGGTGCTCCTTCGGTCGTTCGGCCCACGGCCCTCCCGGGCGGGGGTGTTCATATCCGGCCCGCCTTGCGCTCGGTGACGAGGAGCCACAGCAGGTACACGCCGCCCAGCACGCCGGTGACCACGCCCACGGGCAGCCGGCCGTCCCCGAAGAGCCGTTGCGCGGCCAGGTCGGCGGTGACCAGCAGCGCGGCGCCCATGCACAGGGACGGCACGAGGTTCGGCCCGGGCGAGCGGGTCAGACGCCGGGCGAGCTGCGGCGCGGTGAGCGCCACGAAGCTCACGGGGCCCGCGGCCGCGGTGGCGGCGGCGGTGAGCAGCACGGCGGCGACCATCACCACCAGCCGCACCCGCTCCACCCGCACCCCCAGCGCATGGGAGACGTCGTCGCCCATCTCCGTCATCCTCAGCCCGCGCGCGTGGGCGAGGACGAGCGGCACGAGCACGCAGGCCAGCGCGAGCAGCGGCCACACCTGCTTCCAGTCGCGGCCGTCGAGGGTCCCCGTCATCCACACGACGGCGCGCGCCGCGTCGACGAAGTCGGCCTTGGTCATCAGATAGCCGTTGACCGCCGTCGCGACGGCCGAGACACCGATGCCGACGAGCACCAGCCGGTAGCCGTGCACCCCCCGCCGCCACGCCAGCAGGTAGATGAGGGCCCCGGTCACCAGGCCGCCCGCCAGCGCGCCGACGGTCACCTGGGTGGCGCTCCCGGAGAACAGCACGATCATCACGAGCGCGCCGGCCGTCGCCCCCTGCCCGAGCCCCAGCACGTCCGGACTGCCCAGCGGATTGCGCGAGACGGCCTGGAAGAGGGCTCCGCCGAGCCCGAGCGAGGATCCGACGAGCAGTCCCACGAGGACCCGCGGCAACCGCAGTTCGTTGACGATGAACTCCTGTCCGGCGTTGCCGTCGCCGAGCAGAGTCCGGACGACGTCACCCGACGAGATGGGGAAGTCCCCGGTGCCGATCAGCACCACGCTCGCGGCGAGCGCGGCCACCACCAGCAGCACGACGACGGTGAGCGCCCGCACGTCCAGCCGGACGGACAGCCCGCCCGGGCCGCGCACCGCGCGGCGGCCGCCGGAGATCTGCTGCACGGGCTCCTGCGCGGGCTCGGGCTTGTGCGCGGTCTTCACAGCTGGGCCGTCCTCCGCCGTCGTACGAGAAAGATGAAGACCGGGCCGCCGACGATCGCGGTGACGATGCCGACCTGGACCTCCGACGGACGGGCCACGACCCGGCCGACGACGTCCGAGCCGAGCAGCAGCACCGGCGACAGGACCGCCGCGTACGGCATGATCCAGCGCAGGTCGGGGCCGGTGAACGAGCGGACGACGTGCGGGACCATCAGGCCGACGAACACGATCGGCCCGCAGGCGGCGGTCGCGGCTCCGCTCAGCACGGTCGCGGCGAGCATCGACAGCGCCCGGGTGCGGGTGAGGTCGGCGCCGAGCGCCCTCGCCGTGTCGTCCCCCATGGCCACGGCGTTCAGCGGCCGGGCGAGCGCGAACGCGAGGAGCATGCCCACCACCAGGAAGGGCAGCACCTGCCGGACGGTCTCCTCGGTCGCCGACGACAGCGAGCCCACCGTCCAGAAACGCATCCGGGCGAGCGCCGCGTCGTCCATGATCATCACGGCTTGGAGGTATCCGTAGAGCGCGGCGCTGATCGCGGTGCCGGCGAGCGCGAGCCGCACCGGCGTGGCCCCGCGGCTGCCGCCGAGGAACCAGACCAGCGCACCGACCGCCGCCGCACCGAAGAACGCGAACCACACATAGCCGCTGAGGCTCGTGACGCCGAAGAAGGTGATGGCGGTGACGACGGCCGCCGACGCGCCCGCGTTGATGCCGAGCAGCCCGGGGTCGGCCAGCGGATTGCGCGTCAGCGCCTGCAGCACGGCCCCGGACAGGCCGAGCGCGGCCCCCACGAGCAGCCCCACCACGGTCCGCGACAACCGCTCGTCGACGACGACGTCCGCGTACGTTCCCGAATCCGCGAACAGCCCGTGCCAGACCTGCGCGACGGACAACTCCTTGGCGCCGACGGCGATGCTCGCCACCGCCGCCAGCAAGAGGAGCACCAGGGCGGCGAGGAGCCCCACGGCCCGCGACGCCGCCCGCCGGCCCGGTGGCGCGAGGGCGGCCTGCGCACGCTGTTCGGGAACACTGTCGACCAACACCCGGTTAGGTTAGCCTACCCTCTCATTGCGCTCGGAGCCGGTGTCACAACCCCAGCCGGGCCAGCGCCTTCCCGGCGTCCAGCCCGCAGACCCCCTCGCCCGCAGCCGCCCAGGCCGCCGCGCACAACGCCCGCAACCCGTCCAGGTTCTCACCCTCCCCCGACAGCTCCAGCCTCTCGGTGCCGGCACCCGCCGTCCAGCCGCCGCAGCGGAAACCCTCGCCGTCCGCAGTGACCTCCGGCTGCCCGGTGAGCATCCCGCGCAGGTCCGCGTCGACATACGTCGGCCGGTGCTGCGGCGGCGCGGCCAGCAGCTGCGCCCCGTCGGTCACCCCGGTGAGGACGAGCAACGAGTCGACCTCGCCGTTGAACGCCCCCTCGATGTCCGTGTCGAGCCGGTCCCCGACGACCAACGGCCGCCGGGCGCCCGTCCGCAGGATCGTCTCCCGGTGCATGGGAGGCAGCGGCTTGCCCGCCACCTGCGGCTCGGCACCGGTCGCGATCCGCACCACCTCGACCGCCGCGCCGTTGCCCGGCGCGATCCCCCTCCCGCTGGGAATCGTCAGATCCGTGTTGGACGCGAACCACGGCACCCCGCGCGCGACCGCGTACGACGCCTCCGCGAACCGCCCCCACGCCAGATCGGGCCCGCCGAAGCCCTGCACCACGGCCGCCGGCTCGTCGTCCGCCGACTCCACGGGCACGAGCCCGCGCTCCCGCAGCGCGACCCGCAGGCCCTCCCCGCCGATCACGAGCACCCGCGCCCCCGCCGGCACCTGCTCACTGATCAGCCGCGCCACCGCCTGCGCCGACGTGATGACGTCGTCGGCGCCCGTCGGTATCCCCAGCTCCGTGAGATGCCCGGCCACCGCGTCGGGTGTGCGCAGCGCGTTGTTGGTGACATACGCGAGCCGCATGCCCCCCGCGCGCGCGGCGGCCAACGACTCGACCGCGTGCACGATCGCGTTGCCGCCCGCGTACACCACCCCGTCGAGATCGAGCAGCGCCGTGTCGTACGCCTCGCTCAGGGCCTGCCCACTGGCCTCGGGCCTCGTCCTGACGCTTCGGCTCATTCCGCATCGCTCCTCGTTCGCTCCGCTTTCCCCCGATCATCCCGCATGCCACCGACACACGTACGATGCCGGGATGAACTCAGCAGGTCACTCGGAAGCGACGGCGCCCCGAGGCCTGGAACTCACCCCGTTCCGAGGCCTGCGCTACGACCCCGACCGGGTCGGCAGTCTCGCCGCCGTCACCTCCCCGCCCTACGACGTCGTGGTACGCCCCGACGGCCTGCACCACCTCCAGGACGCGGACCCGTACAACATCGTCCGGCTGATCCTCCCCCAGGCCACCAGCCCCGAAGTCCGCAACCGACAGGCCGCCGGCACCCTGCGACGCTGGCTGGCCGAGGGCGTCCTGACGGCGGACTCCGAGCCCTCCCTGTACGTCTACGAACAGCGGCACGCCGACGGCATGCTCCAGCGCGGCCTCATCGGCAACCTGCGCCTCTCGGACCCGTCGGAAGGGACCGTCCTCCCCCATGAGGACGTCATGCCGCACGTCGTCGCGGACCGCGCGGCGCTGATGCGCGCCACGCACGCGAACCTCGAGCCGCTCCTGCTCACGTACCGGGGCGGCGGCGCGGCGACGGAGACGGTCGACCGCACGGCCGCAGGCCCCCCGCTGCTGTCCACCACCACGGACGACGGCTACAGCCACCGCCTCTGGGCGATCACGGACCCCGCCGAGACAGCCCGCGTCCAGGCGGACCTCGCACATCGCCAGGCCCTCATCGCCGACGGCCACCACCGCTGGGCGACCTACCTGCGACTCCGCGCGGAGCACCCTTCGCCCAGCCCCTGGGACCAGGGTCTGGTCCTCTTGGTCGACACCGCCCGCTACCCCTTGCGCGTCCGCGCCATCCACCGCCTCCTGCACGGCCTGCCGGTCGCCGACGCCCTCTCCGCGCTCGACGGCCGCTTCCGCGTCCGCCGACTGGACGTCTCCCTCCCGGAGGCCCTCGACGCCCTCGCGGACGCCACGGCCGCGGGCAACGCCTTCCTGCTGGCGGGCGACGACGCCTTCCACCTCGTCGACCACCCCGACCCAGCCCTTCTCGACCGCACGGTCCCGGCCGACCGCCCCGAGGCCTGGCGCACCCTGGACGCGACGGTCCTGCACGCCACGCTCCTGGCGCACATATGGCGTGTCCCCGAGGACGACCCGGCCCGCATCGCCTACATCCACGACACGGCGGCCACGGTCCGCAAGGCCCGACGCGACGGCGGCACGGCGGTCCTGCTCCACCCCGTCCGCGAGGAGGTCGTCCGCGACCTCGCCCGGCAGGGCGTCATGATGCCCCGCAAGTCCACGTCCTTCGGTCCCAAGCCGGCCTCGGGCCTGGTCCTGCGCGCCCTGGACATCTGAGAGGACGTGCCCCGAACGCACGAAGGGGCGGGACCCGGTGACCCGGATCCCGCCCCTCTTCGCCTCACCGACGCGCGCGCACGTCAGTCCTCGTCACGGTCGTCCCCGCGGTCGGCCTTCTCCGCAGCCGCGTCTTCGTCCTGGGCCTCGTTCGCCGGCGCCTCGACGGCGCCCTCGTCGGCGTCACTCTCGCCCTCGCTCTCGCTCTCGCTCTCGTCGAGAGCGTCGACGAAGTCCACCCCGTCCAGCTCGGCAAGCCGGTCGGACGCGTCGGTGCTGCCGTCCCGGTCCGCTTCAACGGCCTTGGCGAACCACTCGCGCGCCTCGCCCTCACGCCCGGCGGCGAGCAGTGCGTCGGCGTATGCGTACCGCAGCCGCGCGGTCCACGGCTGGACGGCGCCGGCGGCCAGCTCGGGGCTCTGCAGCGTCACGATGGCCGCGTCCAGCTGCCCCATGTCGCGCCGGGCCCCGGCCGCGACGAGCCGCATCTCCACCTGTCCGGCCTTGTCGAGCTTGTTCACCTCGGGGGCGCCGGCCATGTCCAGGGCCTTCTCCGGCCTGCCGAGCCCACGCTCGCAGTCGGCCATGACGGGCCACAGCTCCGCACTGCCGGTCATCCGGCGTGCGGCCCGGAACTCGGCGAGCGCCTCGCTGTACTTCTGGTTGGCGTACGCGGCGAACCCGCCCGCCTCCCGCACGGCGGCGACCCGCGACGCCAGACGCAAGGCGATCTTGGAGTACGCGTAGGCGCGCTCGGGGTCCTCGTCGATCAGCCGCGCGACCATCACCAGGTTCTTCGCGACGTCTTCGGCAAGCGTCTTGGGCAGGCTCAGCAGCTCCTGCCGGACGTCCTTGTCGATCTCCTCGCCGGTGACGTCCTCCGGAATCGGCAGCCGCTTGATCGGCTCCCGGTCCCGGTCCCGGTCGTCACGGAAACGGCTTCCGCCGCCCTGCCGGTCGTCCCGGCCGCGGAAACCGCCACCCGGTCGCCCACCACGGTCGTCCCGACGGGGGCCGCGGTCGTCCCGCCCACGGAACCCACCACGATCCCCACCACGGTCATCCCGACGGTCATCGCGACGCTCGTCCCGACGGAAGGCGGGACGGTCTCCACGGTCATCGCGCCGGTCGTCACGCCGCTCGTCCCGACGGAAGGCGGGACGGTCACCGCGATCATCCCGCCGGTCGTCACGCCGGTCGTCCCGTCGGAAGGCGGGACGGTCACCACGGTCGTCGCGCCGCTCGTCCCGACGGAAGGCGGGACGGTCACCACGGTCATCGCGCCGGTCGTCACGCCGCTCGTCCCGACGGAACGAGGGACGGTCACCGCGATCATCCCGCCGGTCGTCGCGGCGGAAAGCCGGACGGTCACCGCCGCGGTCGTCACGACGCGGGGCGGGCCGGTCACCACGGTCGTCGCGACGGAACGTCGGACGGTCCCCACGATCGTCCCGACGCGGCCCACGATCACCTTCACGCCGGTCGTCACGCCGGCCGAAGCCACCACGGTTGTCGTCGCGACGGAAACCACCACCGCTGTCGTCCCGACGACCGAACCCGCCGCCAGGCCGGTTGTCGTCCCGACGGAAGCCACCACGGTTGTCGTCCCGACGGTCGTTGTCGCGGCGGAAGCCGCCACGGTCGCGATCGCCCTCGCGGGGGCCTTCCCGCCGGTCGTCGCGGCGGAAAGCGGGTCGGTCGTCGCGGCGGTCGTCGCGGCGGAAAGCCGGACGGTCACCGCCGCGGTCGTCACGACGCGGGGCGGGCCGGTCACCACGGTCGTCGCGACGGAACGTCGGACGGTCCCCACGATCGTCCCGACGCGGCCCACGATCACCTTCACGCCGGTCGTCCCGACGGTCGTCACGCCGGCCGAAGCCACCACGGTTGTCGTCGCGACGGAAACCACCGCGATTGTCATCACGGCGATCTCCGCGGCGGTCGTCGTCCCGGCGGAAACCACCGCGCTCACCACGGTTGGCGGAGCTCTGGTCGTCGCGACGGCCGTTGCTCCCGCGGTCGTTGTCACGCCGGTCGTTGTCGCGGCGGAAACCGCCACGCTCACCACGGTCGGCTCCGCGGTCGCCGCGGTCCCCACTGTCCCGTCGCCGCTGGTCGCGCTCCGGTCGGTCGTCGGGAGAGTTGGTGGACATCGGTGACTCCTGTCTTCGGTACCGCAAACATTGTAAAAACAAAAGGACCCCTGGTCCCAGCTGAACGCTGGGACCAGGGGTCCTTCCAATGATTGTTCGGCGGTGTCCTACTCTCCCACAGGGTCCCCCCTGCAGTACCATCGGCGCTGTGAGGCTTAGCTTCCGGGTTCGGAATGTAACCGGGC
>NZ_JBMNDR010000132.1:0-16173 GCF_052543235.1 Streptomyces sp. SAS_272
CCCCCCTCCCCCCCCCCCCCCCCCCCTCGCCGTCGCTGCGCCACCGACACTTTCGGCTGAGGCATCCGGCGCAGGGTTTCTGCAGCGTGGCGAACGGAACCCGGCCGCCTTGCTCGCGCGGGTCACGCGTTGACGCGGCGCCAGCGTGTCAGAGGGCGCCCTTCTTCGCGCCGGAGAACGCGGCGAACGCGCCGATGGCGAGGAAGAGGAAGGTCATCGCGTCGGCCGTCTCGCTCCAGCCCTCGGTCAGCACGTCGAAGTGCTCGGTGAACAACGAGGTCGCGGAGACGCCGAGTTCGTCGCCGCCGATCATCGCGATGCCGATGAGCTGGCCGAGGTAGACCGCGCCCAGCGACAGCAGGGCACTGACCACGGGCAGCACCGGGTTGGCGCCGCCGATCTTGCCCGCCGCGAAGCCGATGAGGAAGCCCACGCCGACGGCCGCGTAGCCGATCTCGTACTCCGTCGCGCCGACGATGGCACCGTAGATGCCTGCCGAGACCAGCGCCACGACGACGGCGACGACCAGGCCCAGGGCGACGTTGTTGCGGGCGGGCGCAGCCGGGGCGGGGGGAGGCAGAGCGCCACCGGCCTGCTGGGCGAAGGGATTGCCGTCGGTGGGCTGCGGAGCGCCGGGAGCACCGGGTGCGCCGACGGGAGGCTGCTGGGCGAACGGGTTGCCCTCGGACGGCGGCGGCGCTGACTGGGTCATGACAGGATCCCCCCACGGGACTGATGCGGCAAGTGGCGTGATGTGTGCGCACGAATGTGCGACGAGACGCCGAAGACTAGCAGCCGAGACGGCCCTCTTCGCGGGGATTACCCGGGGAGGAAACTCGAGGATTGCCAGGGGAGGACACTCGAGGCCGACGGCGGCATGGGCCTGACCGCCGCGAGCTCCTCCCACCACGACCAGCCGACGCCGAGACCGGTGTTGTGGGGTCACAGACTGTGGGCCGTGGGGTGGAGTGGTTCGTACAGCGGGAGTTCGGCGCCGCTGGGAAGGCGGATCGCGGCCAGTTTGCCCCAGCGCTGCTCACTGACCGGCCGGGTGATCTCGACGCCCTGCGCGCGGAACCCGCTGAGCTGGGCGGCGAGGTCATCGGTCATCAGGAAGAACTCGTGCCGGGGCGGGCCGTCGGTCGGGTGGACGGCCGCCTCGGCCGGGGGCAGCTTGAAGACGAGCCAGCCGCCGCCCGCGTCGACGCCGGGAAAGCCGAGGACGTCACGGATGAAGGCGCGGTCCGCCTCCGCGTCCTGGCTGTAGAGGATGACATGCGCACCACTGATCATGGCCGGCTCCTGCCCGTGGACGTGCTGACGGTCGTGTCCTGCGACATCCTCGCCTGCTCGGAGGCGAGACGCCTTCGCCGGCACGGGGCGACACGAGGTTCGTCCCCGGTCGGGCCGTCCACAGGCCGCAGCGCGACGCTGGAACCATCCCAGCCTCATCGACGTGCAGGTATGGGGAGTGCCCGGGATGCCGTCCCGGCCTCGGGACATGACTGCACGGGCCGACGGACGGATGCGGGTACGGACCACATGGATGCAATCCACGATGACGTAGTGGAGTTCGCCCTGCTGCTGACGCGTCTGAAGGAGCGCACGGACCGCAGCTACGCGGCGCTGGGCCGCCGACTGGGCATGAACGCCTCCACGCTCCACCGCTACTGCTCCGGGGAGGCCGTTCCCCTGGACTTCACCGGGCTCGAACGCTTCGCCGCACTCTGCGGAGCTTCCCCGGAGGAACGCGTGGAGTTGCACCGCCGGTGGATCCTGGCAGTCGCGGCGCGGCGACGATCACGCCTTTCCGACGCCCGGCGGGCGGCGACGCGCCACGACACCGCGAACCCGGCGCCCTCCTCCGCACCCGTCGGCCACGGCGACCGGGCGGACGAGGCGCCCGAGCAGACCATGCCCGCCGGCCCGGGGCCGGCCTTTCCAGCCGACCGGCCGGCGCCCGCCCGGCGCCCTCGACGGCGGCCCGTGCGGTCGATGGTGCTGGCGGCCTCGCTCGCCCTCGCGTTCGCCGGCCTCACCACATCCGCTGCCGGGCCTCCGTTCGAAGGCGGTGGGCCGTCAGCCTCTGCCCGCACCGCACCGAAGCCCTCTGCGCCGGCCGCACCGGGCGGCGGCAGCCCACAGAGCGAGGCACCGCCGCCGGCCCCGCTCACCTGGACGGCCGACTCCCAGCTCTGGCAGCTCGATTGCGACCATGACTACGTCATCGCCAAGCCTCCGGAGCAGGTCCCGCCGCCGCCGACTCCAGCAGACGCCGCGGTGTGGGCCGCGTCCCAGAAGGCGGTGCACGGGCAGACCACCAATCTGCGGATCTCCGTGCAGGGGCGCGGCTTGGCCGCCGTGGTGCTGGAGGCACTGCATGTGCGCGTGGTCGACCGCGTCACCCCCGCCGACCGCTCGGGCTCCGCATACTCCATGTACGAAGGCTGCGGCGCCGTCCTCGTCCCCCGCTACTTCGCCGTGGACCTCGACGCGCGCCGGCCCTTGGCCCGGTCGAAGCCCGGCAACGACCCGGACAGACCGGCGCCCGCCATCGGCTTCCCCTACCAGGTGTCCCTGCGCGATCCGGAGGTCCTGCTGCTCGCCGCACGTACCGAGTCCTGTACCTGCGACTGGTACCTCGACCTCGACTGGTCCTCACAGGGCCGCTCCGGCACCGTGCGCATCGACGACCACGGCCGTCCGTTCCGCACCACCAGCGTCAAAGGGCTGCCGCACTACTGGTACCGCGATCCCCGCGGCTGGGTCCCCATGACCTGACCGTCTGCCAGGACGGGGGCGCAGAGCGGTGGCTGACGAGGCGACAGGCCACGCAGGCCCGCCCGTCCGTGCGGCCGCCGAACTGCACCGGTGCGGTGCGGGTTTCCCGGAGGATCGCGCCGTCGAGGCACAGCTCGGCCGGGGCCGCCGGGAAGCCTGTCGCCGTCCCACCCGTGGCGCGGCGGCAGGCGCGGTCCCACGCGCCTGCCGGCCGTTCCGTCGGCTCCGGCGGATCTAGCAGGTGGCCCTGCTGGAGATCTTTATCCCGTTGACGAGCACCGAGTCGGCGAACACGGTCGAGCTGTTCGGCGGAAGGCAGATCGAGCCTCCGCCCTGGAGCCGCAGGTACACCACGTCGTCGTTCCGGGTGTTCATGACCCCGTAGTGCGGCCGGGGCGTGACCGCCTGATAGGAGGTGGTGACGTCCTTGTACTTCGACATCGGCCTGCCCGCGAGCAAGGCGTCGTCGTCCACGTAGAAGCAGACGTAGGGGTACGGGCAGCCATGGGTCGGGGGCTCCGCGTGGGCCGCGGACGCGCCGGTCAGGGACATGGCCGCGACGGCCACGCCCACCCCCGCCGAGCCGGCGGCCTTCCGGATGGCAGATTTCATCATTCCTCCAGGAACTCGAGTCGTCTTTCGAAAGCGTCCCGCCGGTGTGCGGCGGGCGTTCAGTACAGCTGGGCGTTCTCGTCGGCCGCTGCGGAACGGGCCCGGTCGGGCTCCGTCACTTCGACATGATGAAGTCCAGGGCGAAACCGGAAGCAGTCGTCCAGTAGGTGACGAGCTGACCGTCGTCCGCGTACAGCGTCGGGGCGGGCATGGGGACGTCCATCGGCCGGCCCGCGCTGCTGCCGGGCTTGCGGCCCTGGAGGCCGAGGGTGATGCTCTTCGCCTCGTACTCGTCCCTGGCGCCACCGCTGACGAGCAGCGCGGCATAGGCCTCTTCACCCGGAGCCAGAGTGACGGGCGCCCCCGGGGTCGGATCGCTCTCCTTGATCACGGGCACCGTGGTCCGGGCATCGGCGCCCAGCCTTACCAGAGGGTGGCGGTAGAGGTTGCACTTCTTGTCGCCGGCGTTCTGGACGATCAGGAGGAGGTGCCTGGCCTCCTTGCTGTCCGCGGGTTCCTTGACCGCGGACACCCCGAGAACGTCCTGCGAGCAGGCGGCGACGGCGCTCTTCCCGGCGACGGCGCCCTTCCCCGCGGCGCCGTCCGAGCGGTGCGCCACCGCGTCGACGGGCTTGCCGCCGGCCGTCCGCGGCCCGATGTCGGAGGCCTGCGCCGACACGCCCCACCCAAGAGCCAGGACGAGGCCCGCGGCCACGGCCACACGGCGGCCACCGAAAGACTTCACGTTCATGTGCATGCTCCATTTCCGATCGGTTCGAGGTCGTCGCACATGCCCGCGGCCCGGCACACCGGACGGCGGCGCCGGCAGCGCATGCGGTCGGACGCCCCGTGGAAGTCCGCGCCCTGCGTCCCGGCCCCCGTGGAGGACGGATGTCTCTCTGACCGGGTGGGTCGGGGTGTCGTGGCGCTGTCGGGCTCGTCCGCCGCTTCAGCCGGTGCGACAGCCACAGCCTCGGATGCCGTCCGGGCCTGGGACAACAGCCACCGCCACCCTGCAACGGCGGGACGATCCCACCCTCGACGACCTGCACGAACAAGGCAGCCTGGGATGCCCGTCCGGGATGCGGAACCCTTCTCGAGGCGGGGTGTTCAGCGCGTGGGAGTCGGTTCCGGCGCCGACTCCGGCGCCGGCTGCTCCACCTCGGGCGCCTCGGGCCCGCCGAACCACGCCACGGCGACCGCGCCCGCCACCGCCAGGACGAAGCCGAGCATCGCCATCCAGGCGAGACCGGCCCGCGAGGCGTCGCCGAGCCACAGCACGCCGATGGCCCCCGGCAACACGGTCTCACCGACGACCAGGGCCGCGGTGGCCCCGTTGACCGAACCGATCTGCAAGGCGACGGTGTGCAGGTACATCCCCCCTACGCCGGCCGTCACGATCGCGTACAGGGCAGGATCCGTGAGCATCCCGGTCAAGTCGAAGGGGGCGACGCCGTCGAGGATGCGGACGCCCACGCCGAGCGCGCCGAATCCCAGGCCGGACAGCAGGCCGGCCAGGATCGCCGCGCGGGGACCGACGAGGCGTACCGCGATCGTGCCGCCCACCATCAGAGCAAGCGAGATCGCCAGAAGCCACCAGTGCGTGGCGATCGGGATGCCGTGTCCGCTGCCCTCCTCCCCCGCCGCCGTCGCGAGCAGGACGAGCGCCGCGCAGACCACGCCGATGGACGTCCATTCGGCGCGACTCAGCCGGATGCCGAGGAGCCGCACGCTCAGCACGGCGGTGATGATCAGGTTGGCGCTGATCACGGTTTGCGAGAGAAACAGCGGCAGCAGCCGAGCGGCCAGCGCGCCGAGCGCGAAGCCCACGAAGTCCAGGACGGTACCGACGACGAACTCCCAGGTCATCGCGGCCTTCGCGGTCGATGACAGGCTCGGTCCCCCGTACTGGGTGCGGGCCGTGCTGGCCGCGTCGCTCCGCGCGGACCTGCGTGACCCGACGGCTTGCAGGACTGAGCCTGTGCCGTAACAGACGGATGCAGCAACGGCTGTCACCAAGCCGATCAACACGATTCGCTCCGTTCCTGACGGGCGCCGACTCGGCGCCGTCCCGGTTGACCAGACGGCATCCGGGCACGGAGCGTTGCCTCACCGCCGGGTTCACCCCCACCCGTTCCCCGGGCGCGGCGACGGGCGCGGCGACGGGCGCGGCGGGCGTCACCCCAGATAGGCGGGGGCGACTGCGGAGTTCATCAGACGTCGGGCTCTGCCGGTGCCGTCGGCGGGGACGGTCCACAGGTCCGAGCCGTAGTCGCCGGGCAGCGCGTAGACGAGGGTGGCGCCGTCCGCCCACAGGGCCTGGTCGTCGACGTTGCGGCCCTCGGCGGTCGCGGTCTCCCGCATGGTGCGCAGGTTCAGGACGTACAGGCGCCACGGAGCGTCGGGGGACGCTCCTTCGACGCGCTTCTTGTAGGCGACCCGGGTGCCGTCGGGTGAGAGCGACGGACATTCGACGTTGCGGTGCAAGGTGGTGAGGGTGCGTGCGGTGACGTCGCCCCGGACGAGATAGGTCCGGCCGCCGGTCGCCAGCGTCGCGTAGAAGCGGTGGTCGTCGGCGAAGGTGACCCCCCAGATGTTGACGTCCGCCGCATGATAGGACCGGCCGTCCCTGATGACGTCGAACGTCTCCAGGTTGTCGTCGATCGCCCACGTCCGGGTGTCGACTATGGCGGTCCGGGTGGAGAAGTCGGTCCCGGCGTACGAGTCTCCGCTGACGAACACCGTCCAGGCGACCAGATGACCGGAGGGCGAGACCCGGGCCCGGGTCGGGATGCCCGCCGCCGGGAAGCGGTGCCGTTCGCGCAGGTGGGCGTCGAGCACCACCGCGCGGTAGGTGTCCTCGAGCGGGCCGTGCACGGTCTGGAGGCAGATGCCGGTGCCGGCCGCAGCGTGGAAGCGCAGGCACTTCACGCCCGACACGGTTCGCGGGCCCTGCGGATCGTCGGCGGGCACGGTGGCGATCTCGTCGCGGTGCGGCCCCCACGCCAGGTTGCGTACCAGCAGCCGGCGTTCGGCCGTCGGCCGCAGCGAGACGGTACCGGCCCGCACGATCGGACCGTCCGCCTGCTGCTCGTCCCGCATGCCCGACCGGTGGGCGGCGTGGAGCACCGCCCCCGTGCCGACCGCGCCGAGCAGGACGACGGCGACCAGCAGGATCACCAGGCGGGTTGTCCGGGTCATGCGCGCACCTCGTCAATGGCGAGGGGCGCCTCGTCGGCGGTACGGAGAAGGAACGCGGCCACGACGGCGCTGACCGCCAGTGCGGCGGCGGTGACGGTGAGCGCGGTCCGGCCGCCCCACAGACTCCACGCGGCGCCGAAGGCGAGCGAGCAGGCGAACCGCGCCAGCGCCTGCCCGGTGCCCACCAGCGCCTGCCCGGCGCCCTGTTGCCGGGCCGGTACCACCCCCGCGGTGGCGGCGGCGAGCACGCCGTCGGTCGCCGCGTAGAACGTTCCGTGCAGGACGAGGACGGCCACCACGGCCGGAGCGCCGTGCCACGGGGAGAGCACCAGGCCGTAGGCGAGCAGCAGGACCCCGTGACCGGCCAGGAAGAGCCGGCGGCGGGTGACGCGGTCGGCGAGCGCTCCGAGCGGCACGGCGAGCAGGAGGAAGAAGGCGGCGGTGCCCAGTGGCAGCAGCGGGAACAGGTGGGCGGGAAGGTTAGCTTCGCGCTGGAGCAGCAGGTAGAGGAAGGAGTCGCTGACGGTCGTCAGGCCGAGCAGGGCCGCGCACACCGTGAGCCGGCGCAGTCGCGGGCGGCGCAGCAGCCCGACGGCGTCCCGCAGCGTCGGCGGCCGGACCGGCTCGGGCTGCCCCAGGGCATCGCCGGGCGCCGGGTGACGGCGCTCGGGCTGCCGTACGGCATCGGCGCGGGCCGAGATCCGGCGGGGCACGAAGAGCACCAGCACCAGGACGCCGAACGCGGCGATACAGCCGCTGACCGCGAAGACCGCGTCGTATCCGTCGACGGTGGCCCGCAGCACGGCGAAGGCGACGAGCGGGCCGAGGAGCGCGCCGGTGGTGTCCATGGCCCGGTGCACGCCGAACGCCCGCCCGCGGCGCCCGGGTTCGGTGGCCAGCGCGATCATCGCGTCCCGGGGCGCGGTACGCAGGCCTTTGCCGGTGCGGTCGACCGCGAGCACGGCGCTGATCACGGGCAGGGTGTGCGCGAGCAGCAGGAGCGGCTTGCACAGCGCCGAAAGGCCGTAGCCGAGGCCCGCCACGACCTTGTGCCTGCGGCCGCCCCGGTCGGCGAGGTGACCGCCGGCCAGCCGGACCAGGGCCCCGACGCCGTTGTTGATGCCGTCGAGGAGACCGAAGCCGAGCGGCGACAGGCCGAGGCCCGCGACCACGTAGAGCGGCAGGACCGCGGTGACCATCTCCGAGGAGACGTCGGTGATGAGGCTGACCGCGCCCAGGGCCAGCACGGTGGCGGGCACGGCGGTCGGCCGCCGCCCCGGACGGGTGTCCGGGACGACGGCGGCCTCGGTGCCGCCGGAATCCGTACTGCGGGAGTCCGCGAGGTACACGGGCGTCAGTTCCAGATGCCGGTGATGTCGGACGCCGACGCGGCGTTGCCCGCGTGCGTGGACAGACCGGCCAGGTCCTCGAGGGTGCGCAGCACGTTGTAGTGGTTGTACGTGGTGGCGGTGGAACTGCCGGCCGTGACGTGCTCACCGTAGAAGACGGTGGGGATGCGGTTGCCGGACAGCTTGTTGTCCTCGTCGAAGGTGACGGCGAGGATGCTGTTGTGGGTCTTGGCCCAAGTGGCGTAGGCGCCCAGTTTGTTCTTGATCCAGGTGTCACCCGTGGAGACCGAGCAGTCGTGCATGTCGCTGCACAGGTTCGGGACGACGAAGGAGACCTCGGGCAGGGTCGTGTAGTCGGTCGGGAACTGCGCCATGGTCATCGCGGTGTTGGTCGGCACGTTGGAGAAGCCGAACCACGGGTTGTGCTTCTGCGCGTAGTTGCCGCTGCTGCACGTGGTCGAACCCTGGCTGGGCAGCGACTCGTTGTAGCTCTTCCACGTCTTGCCGGCGGCGATCAGCTCGGAGCCGAGGTTGGGCGCGGACATGGAGCCGACGCTGACGCAACTGTCGTCGGTACGACCCTGGTTGGAGCCCGAGAAGAGCATGTAGTAGTTCGGCTCACTGGGGTGGGTCAGGCCGTAGGACTGGGTGAGGTCGGCGCCACCCGCCTTGAGGGTGTTGTTGATGTACGGGGCGCTGGAACTGCCGATGACCTGGGTGTAGGCGTGGTTCTCCATCACCACGACCACCACGTGGTCGGGGGCCGGGAGAGCGGCGGCCTGGGCTGTGGTGGACGTGACGGTCCACAGTCCGATCGAGGCGGCGGTGAGGGCGACGGCTCCGGCGAGTGCGGAGAGGTAACGTCGGTTGCGCTGGGGAGCCTTGACGGCGGCCATGACTGTCCTCCGGACAGAAGCGACGGACGTTCGAGGGGGCGGCGCCGCAACACTAGGGGCACCGGGCCGTCCCCGGGGTGAAGGGCGGACGAACCGTGGACGCCGACGGGCAAAAATCACCCCAGGCACAGGTCACGCACAGGAAAAGTCCACCGGCGGCGCCGCGATCCGCCCTTCCCGGGGAGTGAAGCCGAGACGGCCGGTGGAGAGGTCGCCCGCTTCCCGCACGTCGTCGACGAGGTGCCGAAATTCGCCGACCGGCCGCATGCGGTCACTGCTCGACCTCCTGCGGCGTGGGGGCGAGCACGGGCATCAGGTAGCGGATGCGGGTGTCGATCTCTGCTGCCGTGCGGACGAACGCGGGGCGGCCGACGGGCCCGGGTCCGGTGGCTGCGGTCGGGTCGGGGATGCTCCAGTGGACCAGACGTGGCCGGTCGTCGCCGAAGTCGGGGCAGACCTCGCGCACCTTGTCGCACAGGCTGATCACGTAGTCGAACCGGCGGCCGAGCAGCGTGTCCAGGTGTCGTGGGCGCTGCCCCGAGACGTCGACGCCGTACTGCTCACACAGGACGCGTACGGCGTCGGCATGGATCCCCGGTCTGGGGTGGCTGCCGGCGCTGGTCACCTCGACCTGACCGTCGGTGCGGTGGCGCAGCAGCGCCTCCGCGATCGGTGAGCGGGCGCTGTTGCCGGTGCAGGCGAACAGGACGGCCGGTCGTCTCGCCGTGCGCGTCGGGGAGGGCGGAGCCGGTGGCGGGGTGGGGGCGAAGCCCAGCGCCGGGTGCAGGGCGCCGCCCGCGCCGGCGAGCGCGTGGGCGCATCGCTCCAGGTCCAGGTGGTAGTAGCTGTCGCGGGCGTCGAAACTGCTGCGGTGGGCGGTGACCAGCCCCGCGCCGCGCAGCAGCCGCAGATGGTAGGAGACCAGGTTCTGCGGCCGGCCGACCCGTTGCACCAGCTCGCGGACCCGGTAGTCGCCCGCGGCGAGTTCGGCCAGCAGCCTCCACCGCAGCGGGTGGGCGGCCAGCCGCACGAACGCCGGGGCGGCAGCACCGGAGGGCCTCATGAATCCAAAATTACATCAAACCCTGTTGATGTACCTTGCTGCCCGGGGTCCCGACCCTTCACGCCGGAAGACGGAGGCACGTCATGAGCCAGCCCACCGGGCCCGGGTCACCGCAGCTGCAGCGGCGGCTCGGCGTCGCCGACGCCGTGCTCATCGGACTGGGTTCGATGATCGGGGCGGGCATCTTCGCGGCGCTCGCCCCGGCGGCCCGCGCGGCCGGTTCCGGACTGCTGGTCGCTCTGGCGGTGGCCGCGGTGGTGGCGTACTGCAACGCCACGTCCTCCGCCCGGCTGGCCGCCCGGTACCCGGCTTCCGGCGGCACCTACGTCTACGGCCGCGAACGCCTCGGCGACTTCTGGGGCTACCTGGCGGGCTGGGCCTTCGTGGTCGGCAAGACCGCCTCCTGTGCGGCGATGGCGCTGACCGTCGGTTCGTACGCGTGGCCCGGTCACGCCCACGCGGTGGCGGTCGCCGCGGTGGTGGCGCTCACCGCCGTGAACTACGCCGGGATCCAGAAGTCCGCATGGCTGACCCGGGCCGTCGTCGCCTTCGTGCTGACGGTGCTGGCGGCGGTCGTGGTCGCCTGCCTCACCTCGTCGGCGGCGGACGCGGGCCGGCTGGACGTCGGCTCCGACGTCACGGTCTCCGGCGTACTGCAGGCCGCGGGCCTGTTGTTCTTCGCCTTCGCCGGGTACGCCCGCATCGCCACGCTCGGCGAGGAGGTCCGCGATCCCGCGCGCACCATCCCCCGTGCCGTCCCGCTCGCTCTCGGCGTCACGCTGGTCGTGTACGCGGCCGTGGCGGTCGCCGTCCTGACGGTGCTGGGCCCCCGCGGGCTGGGTGAGGCGGCCGCTCCGCTCTCGGACGCGGTGAGGGCCGCCGGGGCGGACCGGTTGGCGCCCGTCGTCCGGGGCGGGGCGGCCGTCGCCGCGCTCGGCTCCCTGCTCGCCCTGATCCTGGGTGTCTCCCGCACCACTCTGGCGATGGCCCGCGACCGGCACCTGCCCCATGTCCTGGCCGCCGTTCATCCACGCTTCCAGGTGCCGCACCGCGCCGAACTGCTGGTGGGCGCCGTCGTCGTGCTGCTGGCCGCCACCACCGACGTACGCGGCGCGATCGGCTTCTCCTCCTTCGGCGTCCTCGTGTACTACGCCGTCGCCAACGCCTCCGCCTGGACGCTCACGCCGGACGAGAACCGCCCGCCCCGCATCGTCCCCGCGGCGGGCCTGGCCGGCTGTCTGCTGCTGGCCTTCACCCTGCCCGCCTCGTCCGTCGCGTGGGGCAGCACGGTCCTCGCCGCAGGCATCGCCGCCTACGGAACACGCCGTGCCGTCACCGCCCGTCGGGCTTCCTGAACCACTCACGGGACGGACGGGCCGGTCGTCGACAGTTCCCCGAACCGACCGATGCCGCCCCATCCGGGTGCGGCTTGCTTGACCAGCCAGGTCGTCGCCTGCACAGTCGGAAGTGCGGCGCCGCAGCACCGCCACACCCTGCCGACCGGCCCGCCCAGCCAGGGGCGTCAGGCGGCCCTGACATCCGGGAGCGGTTGAACCGATGGCCCTCGACCTGGTGGTGATCGGTACCGCCGTCACCCTGGGGCCGCTGCACAACAGCGCCTTCATCCTGCTGCTCTCCTCGCGGCGCGGCGTTCGTCAGGGGCTGGCGTTCCTGTTGTCGTGGCTGGCCAACCTGGTCGTGGTGATCGCCTGCGTGATGCTGCTGACCGGCGGTCAGCCCCCGGCCCGGCACAGCGCGCCCTCGACCGCCGCTCTCGCTGCGAAGGTCGCCCTCGGCCTGGCGCTGGTGGTCTACGGCGCACACCGGCACCGCCGACCGCCCCGCCCGCACGGTCCGCCGCGCTGGTCCGCCCGGATCGACAACGCGTCGCCGGCCACGGCAGCGGGCCTGGCATGGCTGCTGCAGCCCTGGGCACTGGTCGGCGCCGGCGCCGCGACCGCCGTCGACGCGAGCCTCTCCACCCTCGCCGGCTGGCTCGTCCTGACCGCCTACTGCCTGCTCGCCACCCTCAGCCTCATCGTCATGGAGATGTACGCGGTCTGGGCGCCCGCGGTCGCGAGCGCCCGGTTGAACGCCCTGCGGAGCTGGCTCGCGCAGCACCAGGAGCAGCTGATCGTCACGCTCGCCATGCTGGCGGGCCTGTGGCTGACGGCCAGGAGCATCGCCGCACTGGTCGCCTGACAGGGGCTGGTGACGCACCTCGCCGACGGCCCCGACGCCGATGACGAGGTCCGTGAAACGTGATCTGCTTCCCGCGAGAGTGCTGAAGAAACCAGGCGAATGTGCTGCGTGTTCTTCGATTCGCCGGGCACGAGGACCAACGGAGGTTGATAACTATGGTTCCCCTGCTTCTCGTTCTTCTGCTGGCCCTGGTCCTCTTCGGTGCGGGGTTCGCCCTGAAGGCACTGTGGTGGATCGCCGTCATCGTGCTGGCGGTCTGGCTGCTCGGCTTCGTCATGCGCAGCGCGGACACCGGCGGCCGCAAGGGCCGCTGGTATCGCTGGTAGTCCACCGCACCACCACCGACCTGTGGGCTCCGGGAACACCCGGAGCCCACAGGCATGCCCGCACCGCTGACGGCCTCGGCGCGCAGACGTCACCGAGAGTCGGTCACCGGAGGCCGGGCTGCCGGGGCGGACGCCTGGACGACGTCGGTGTCGTCCGTGTGGCGGGTGTCGTCCGTGTCGACTCTGCCGTCGGCGCCGTCGGCGCAGTCCGGTCGTCGGCCTCCGGTTGCGGCGCGGCCCTGAAGTGCGGTGCGGCGGGTTCGGGCAGGTCGCGGAAGGCCAGCCTGCTCAGCAGGGGCATCAGGACGAGAGGCGCCAGGGCGGTCTGCAGGGACGTCGCGTCGGCGAGGGCGCCGATGACGGGGCCGGCCAGGCCGCCGATGCTGACGGTCAGACCGAGGGTGATCCCGTTGGCCGTGCCGACCCGCGAGGGCAGGTAGTCCTGGCCGAGCGTCACCTGCAGCGAGAAGGGCACGTACAGGGCGGCCGACGTCAGCGCCACGAACAGGTAGACGGCCGGTCCCGGCAGCCACACCACGCCCGCGACGGCCGCGGCGGCGACCAGGTACGACCGGCGCGCGACGGTCACCCGGTCCCAGCGGCCCGCCAGAGATCCGCCCAGTACCGAGCCGATCGCACCGCCGACATAGAGCACCGTCAGGGCCGCGGTGCCGGTGGCCGTACCGCCGCCCAGGCGCTGGCGGGCGTACAGCGAGACGAAGGTGCTCAGGCCGACGAACGCGATCGACCTGAAGACAACGGCCAGTGACAGTTTCACGAAGGAGGCGATGTCGTCGCTTCCGGCCGGGCCCGTCGTACCGGATTCCTGGGCCTCCTTCCGCTGCAGGGCCCGCACCACGGGCAGGCACAGCGTGGCGCCGACGAGGGCCGGCAGCACCAGCATGGGCGTCCAGCGCAGTCCCCCGGTGGCCACCACGGCGGTGACCAGGAGCGGCGCCGACGCGAAGCCGACGGTGCCGCCGGTGGAGAACCAGCCCATGGCCCGGTGACTGCCCCGGCCCGCGATCCGGGCGACCCGGGCGGACTCGGGGTGGTAGGCGGCCACACCGACCCCCGAGACGGCGAGGAACACCAGCGTGAGCGGGTAGGAGCCGCTCACACCGCTCAACGCGACGCCGACACCGCCGAGGAGCGTGCCGGCCGGCAGCAGCCAGGGCATCGCCCGACGGTCGGTGAGCACGCCGAACAGCGGCTGCGCCACCGACGACAGCAGCGAGGCGGCGAGCACGATGCCCGAGGCGACCGCGTAGGTGTAGGAACGCTCGGCGACGAAGAACGGCACCAGAGACGCCACGGACCCCTGGTAGACGTCGACGCAGGCGTGCCCGACGGACAGCAGAGTGATCGATGTTTTCCTTCGCACCCCGCCATCGTCGGGACCCGCTCCCGTGTCGCGCTTCCGATAAACTGCCTGATGATGCCGCAAATCCGCCATGAGCCGATCGCTCCGACACGTACCCGACGACTGGCACCCGGTGGCGCGATCGGCGCCCACCGGCACGACGACCACCAGATCGTCTACGCCGGCCGCGGAGTGCTGGCCGTCACGACCGACGCGGGCTCCTGGGTCGCCCCCGGCACCCGCGCCATCTGGGTCCCGGCCGGCGTCGTCCATGCCCACCAGGCCCACGGCGAACTCCAACTGCATCTGGTGGGGCTGCCCGCGACCGACAACCCGCTCGGTCTCGACACCCCGACCGTGCTGGCCGTCGGCCCACTGCTGCGTGAACTGGTCATCGCCTACACCCGGGCGCCCGACGACGACAGCCCCGAACGGACCCGGTTGCGCGCGGTGCTGCTCGACCAGTTGCGGGCCTCCCCCCAAGAGCCCCTGCATCTGCCCACACCGGCCGCCCCCCTGCTGCGCGCGCTGTGCGACATCCTGCTGGCCGACCCGGCCGACCCCCGCACGCTCGCCGAGCTGGGCAGCCAGGTCGGCGCAAGCGACCGCACGCTGTCCCGGCTCTTCCGCGGCGACCTCGGCATGACCTTCCCCCAGTGGCGCACCCAGTTGCGGCTTCAGCACGCGCTGGTCCTGCTCGCCCGGAAGGAACCGGTGACCGCGGTGGCGCACCGGTGCGGCTGGTCCTCGGCCAGCGCCTTCATCGACGTCTTCCGGCGCACGTTCGGCCACACGCCGGGCTCCCATCCGACGGCCTGAGCATCACTGCCGCGCAGCAGGTCGGCGTTGCCCGGCCGCCGACAAAAGGAGCACGCCGCTTTCGTCAGCCCCGCACCGGGTGCCGCGGGTTGCGGATGGCGTCGATGATGCGGGTCCAGTTGTCGCCGCCGTGGCCGTCGTCGATCGCGCGTCGGTAGTGAGCCTGGACCGCCAGGGGAAGCGCGAGGTCGAGGCCGAGCGCCGTGCTGGTCTCGACGATGTGGTCCGACGTCGCGCCCATCATGGTGACCGTGCTGAGGTCACCGGGATGCTCCCCGGCTTCCAGCGCGGCTCCGGGGACTGCTTCGCCGGCCCTGAGAACGGCGCCGATCGTGTCGGTGAAGGACAACAGCTCCGGCAGTGCTTCCGTGGCCTTCGTCCCGGCGGTGCCCAGCATGGCGGTGGCATGCATCAGCGCGGACAACGTGCTGAGGAACACGGCGAGTTGGGCTTGGTACATCACCTGGGCGAGTCCCGGATCCGGGCCCAGGTACCTCGCCGCGCCGAGCGGGGCCAGCGCCGCCCTGTGACGCTCCATCACTTCGCCGGACCCGCTGTAGAAGACAGAGGCCGCTGCGGTGCCGACCATCGGTGCGGGAACCATGACACCACCGGTGAGGAAGGCGGCGTGGTGTCCCGCAGCCCAGGTCGCCGCCTTGCGGGTGCGGTCCGGTGTGTCCGAGCTCAGGTTCACCAGCGTCTTGCCGACGAGCGACGCGGTGGCGTCGCCGAGGATGTCGTACATCGCCCGGTAGTCGGTGAGACTGAGGATCACGAGGTCACTCGCTTCGACCGCCTCGCCGGGTGTCGTTGCGCGCTTCGCCCCGTCGGCGACGACGCCGTCAGCCCGGCCGGCAGTGCGGTTCCAGACGGTGACCGGGTGGCCGGCGGCGAGGAGGGTGCGGGTCATGGCCTGGCCCATCGGGCCCAGTCCGATCACGGTGACTGCGCTGTTCTGCCTGACGGGGTGGTGCTGTTGTGCGTTCATTCCTCCATGCTCGGACAGCGCCACTAGGGTCGGAAGTACCCACTATTTTCTGCGGTACTTACCTTTTCGTAAGGGTGATCAGTGATGGCCAGAACACCGAGATCCGGGCCCTATATCTGCGGTATCGACGCCGCGCTCGATGTGGTCAGCGGCAAGTGGAAGGGACTGATTCTCTGGGAACTCGACGCCCATCGCGTACGGCGTTTCTCCGAACTCCGCCGCGCTCTGCACGGAGTGAGCGAGAAGATGCTGACGCAGCACCTGCGGGAGATGGAGAACGACGGACTCGTGCATCGAGAGGTCTATGCCGAGGTCCCGCCAAGGGTGGAGTACTCCCTGACCGAGCACGGCCACACCCTCAACACGGCGCTCGAGCCGCTCGGCGCTTGGGGCGGTGAGCGGTTACGTCGTGGAGACTTCGAGGTGCTCGACGCGCCCGGGGCCCCGGGCGGCTGAGGACGCCGGACCGGGGGCGCCGGTCCGGACGAGCGGGCGGACAGGTGGGCGGACGGTCAGTGCTCGTCCTGGACGGCCTGACGCCCCCGCGGCAGTCCTTGGGGGGGGGGGGGGGGG